>CAZPVV010000001.1:0-44727 GCA_964590505.1 uncultured Candidatus Saccharibacteria bacterium
AGTGTAGTGGAGAAGTACGTTGCAATAATGAATGCAGCAGAGAGGGCAGCAGAGATGGTAAAAGCAAAGCCATCCTTAAGTGAAGAGGTTGAGCATAATACGAGGGAGAGAGCCGCGAACTTTTTAGTTCGCTTTGCTGAAGGAGTTGACGACGACCTCGGGACTTTGAAAGAGAAGCTAAGTAAAGTTGAAGCAGACACCGAATTGCTTGTAGCAACAACTCGCACACTTTTTCAGCAAGGTGAAGCAATAGACCTTGTTGAAGGAGTTCGCGTCTCAACGCAAAGTTCAGCTGAATTAGCAGAAGACCCACGAGATATAAAAAGAATAGAATCGCTTCTCATCAGAACTTATAAAGATAAGACAAAGGAATTTCAGGATAGTGTAATTGAATCCTTTCGGAATGCGACGAGCACGCATGAGAGTAAGTTTTATGTCTTGCGTTATAAGGAAGAAATAGCTGCTTTGCTTCGCTTTGATCAGCATCAGGCCGGTGAGAAATATTTTGGCTCCTTTGTGTCTGACCCAGCCTTTGAGAATGGAAAAGTGGGAGAGGCGTTAATGATCAATGCGATGTCGACCGAGGCTAGAGACTCAATTATCCTGGCACACTGCAACCCACTCTCTCCTATAACGCAGAAATACATTGAGACAGGATTTGTTGCGACAAAACTAGAGGATTACGCTGGCGTACCCAGCTTCTCCATTAGACTGGATGCAAAAGCAAATACGCAAAGTGAAACAAAATCATGGAAGCCTGAGCGTATTGTGCAGGCAGCGCTTTCGCAAAATAACCCAAACATACAAGCCTTTAGTGTAAAAAGACCAGAAGAGATTCCTTTTAATTTAGTAAATCAAGGATTTTCGCTCACCCGTTACCTTAAACAGGGAGAACGACTCTACGCTGTGTTTGAACGACTTTCATCTGAAGAGAAGGGTTCTGCGTAGTTCCATAAGACATCGAATATTGATCGGTGCGCATTTGTAATGTGTGTATCGTGGACAATCATTGCTACTGGTTCGGCACAATCAACAACTATGTAGCTGGTTTTTCCGTCATACATCTGGATGATGGTTTTTGAGGGGGCATCTGCGTACTTTATGAGACGAGAGTCTGTAACCGAGGTGTCGTATGCACTCAACATACTGCGTGTGAAGGGGGTATCCGCCAGAATGCCCTTTTTCTGAATGCCCTTCCGCTTTCGTTTCTCTAGGTACTCAGTATTGAGATCGCGGTACGATTCATCGATGGCCTTGAGGTCTGCAAAGGTATAAATGACCTCCTTTGCCGAAAGAGTATCATTTAGAACCTTTGCGATACCTCCCATCCCTTCAAAGAACTCAATTCCAGGCTTTCCTCCGGCAATGTTATAGGCAGAAGAGAGAGGTCCAAGCGCACCTTCAAGAGCTGACAGCGCATCTTTTGCTTCGTTTTGCTTTCGTTCAATGATTTCCTTGAGTTTAAGAGGATGCGCCGCAACAAACTCTGCAACTTTGCCTGCTTCTTCTCGTTTCTCAACAAGGCCCAGCCCAGAAAGCTCGCCCAGCACCTTATACGAGAGCGTTCTAGACACTGCTCCTCTGCGGGCTATGTCACTTGCACTTGAAGGTCCACTACGAACGAGTGCTTCATAAAGTCGTGCTTGCTCACCACTAAGCCCTGCCTGGATAAGGTGTTGTTCAAAAGAAGATGTGTCCATAAATTATATTTTGTCATAGAATCGTGACAAAAACAACCTTAAAACCGTGGATTGTCTGTAAATAAAGGCTATTTATGAGACACATCATCGCAATTTATGTTCCAACACATTGACAGAAGGTGAATACTGGGCTATGCTATTGGAAGTTAGATGGTCATTCAAGGAGGTGTTCAGAAATGTGCTCCCCACCCTCTAGTCCTGAAAGGGAAGGTACTCGAACCTCTCGCAAGAGCTAAGTCGAGAAAGAGGAGAGAGTGGGGATGAGAAGCGCATTTCTTCACATCTATTTGCCAGAAAGGCAGTGCGTAGAAGGAAGGTCCGCAAATACCGTCCTTTCTAGGTACTTGGGGCTTATGCCCGACAACCCCTTT
This sequence comes from uncultured Candidatus Saccharibacteria bacterium, assembly GCA_964590505.1. Taxonomy (GTDB): domain Bacteria; phylum Patescibacteriota; class Minisyncoccia; order Phycocordibacterales; family Phycocordibacteraceae; genus C7867-001. The sequence goes on from CAZPVV010000001.1 coordinate 2,072, forward strand.
CGCCCGTTTTCCTTGTGAGGAGATCGGCTGGTCACAAAGGACTAACCTCCCTTTGCGACTAGAAATGTCCTCACAACAGAAGAGGAGTCATTTGATAACTGAATAGAAGGGAACCATGAGCGAAGGAGAGAGCGCTCGTGGTTCCTCCCATGCACCTTTTTGGGTGTGGGGGAGGGATCACCGCTGTGGTGGTTCTGTTAATAGAAGGAGAAGGTTATGAACCTTCTAGTGATCGATGCCCGCTCGCGGGATCTGCGTTGCTGGATGGCCTCGGCCACCCAGTGTTTCCAGACCCGGGCGGTCTGGAAGGCCGAAGCACCATTGGTGCTTCGGTATGCGGCAGAAATCGGTTCTTTGCACCAACTGGTGCAAAGAACCGATGAGGGGGTGCAAGCCCTCTTCCCAGGACCAGTCTTGGTCCTGGGATCCTACCAGGCGGTAGGATCTGCTGGGTTCACGGAGACCTCCGTGAACCCGCACCTCCACGGGCTGACACCCGTGGAGGTGTACGGCATCCTTAGCCCCGCTGCTGCGGGTCTAGTCCGCTTTGGGGAGCCCATAACAGGGGTTCTTCTCAGTGGATTAGTCAAGGCCCGGCTTCTGCCGGGCCAACAAAGCAGCAACTGCCAGACGGCAGCTGCTGCGCGGGCGGCAGGCCGGCTTCTGCCGAGCCTTCTTCCTGTGGTCACTCTGGCAGAAGGCCAGAGTGACCGGGTCAGAGTATGGAAACTCGAGGGGACCGAATGTCTCTTTGAGTTTCCAGAAGAACATCAGCCGGGCTTTGGTCCGGCTGACATCCTCCGCCGTTGGCTGGAGGACGCTGTCGTACCCTACGGGGCACGACATGACGCCGGCGGCTACGGCCACGCGGCGCTCATTCTACGGAAGGCGCTTCGTCGCCTTCCGTGGGAGGTTCAAAGAGAGGCACTCGCCTCTCTTTTCAAGAACTTTCCTACCGAAAGGTGGGAAGAGGTCCATTTCGACGAGGTGGATGAATATTATTCCGCCTGCGACAGGCGGGGGATCTGGTTCATCGAGCCAGATCCAGAGGATCCCTGTGGGGTCCTCGTCGAGTCCCTTCGCGACGCGGAGGGAAACAGGAGACAGATCCGGCTTCGGCCGAATCTGTCTCCTGAGACGGAGGGTCTCTTCGTGGAGACCCTCCGTCAGGTTCTCATTGAGTATAAGGAGAACGGTTATGTGAAGTAGGTTGGTTTCCCGAGCGCACGGTTACGCGCTCGGGACTCCTATTTAGCTCACGACAATGGTGTCGTGAGCTAACAGGGGGTTCTATCATGGACATCGTTCTGAACCAGGGAGGAGAGGTTGCGGGTGCCTCCTCCTGGACGACGGGCTTCAAAGCCTACACCCGTTGCCGACCCGCTTTCTTCAGCGAGGAGCAAGTGCTCGCGCACGCGCTCAAACTGGAGGAAGAATGGGGGAGCAGGCACGCGCTCGCTTGGCTCGAACGGTGGTTCGACCGGCAGCGGTGCCTTGGGCAAGGACCCCGTTCTTGCCCACTCCAATGGGCTCGCGACAAACGTCGTGGGCCCATAGAGTTCTTACGCACTTCCTGTGTTTGCACATCCCTGCATCACTCTGACGGAGAAGAAATCTCTCTCCTCGGCCGTCATGCTGGTGCACGGGTTTGCGAACATAGGAGGTAACAATGTCGCAAAAGGTCTTCTGCCTGCTCACCATGGCCGTCGTTCTGCTGCTCTTCGCAACGTTCATGGCTTACGCGAGCTACCACGACTTCGGGAAGCTCGTCCCCCAGGCCATCTTCACCGTCGGCGCATTCGTCGTTGGTGCGGTGGCCGCCGTGGGGTTCATCTTCGTGAAGGAGGAATAATCATGAAGAAGAACAAAAACGCCCGCTTCGGTGGGCGTTTTTCTATATTCAGATACCAAACTCAATTCTCAACCCCATACTCCCTATAGAAATCCTCTATCGGCGCAGACGCACGAAGCGGAAGCATGAGCGGTTCGGTCATGATGCTCGTGAGTGGTGCATCAGGCGGAAGAGTCTTTAAGCGTTCTGTAAGAACAGACGCTAGTTCTTTATTTAGTGTTCCGTCACTAGTGAGGAACTGACCCCAGAGCATGGTTCCTTTCTGCCAGGACTCTTCTTCTGTATTAGGTACAAGATGGTCTGTAAAACTAGCAGGGTAGAGTGCGCGGTACTCCTTACGGTTATATAGCCATGAGTTACCCGTCATAGTCGTCACATCTGGGTGCTCAGCTTTCAGTGTGCGAACAGCATCAGCAATCTCAGAACGTCGTTGTAGAACCTTATCACTTTGTAGGGGGCCAGTTGGTCCATACTCTGCATTCACAAAATGCATCTGCGCCACTTTGGTATCAGGATCAAAGGTACAACTAGAACACCCAAAACGGTGTCCTTCTTGATAGGGAATAAGATCGGTGCGGGTCTCTTTCAAATACTTCTCATACGCAATCTCAAGAAAGTTATCTCTCGTTAAGTCAGGATGCTTTACATACGTGTCTTGCGCACGATCAAATCGGTGTATGTTCTGGTGGATCATTGGTGCATAACTCTCGGACGCCATAACGAGTGACGTTTGGTTTCGCTCGGCCATCACCTCCGCAACGCTCAGCTGAAACGCAAAGAAGTCTTTCTCAATAGGAATCTCTTCTCGTGGTGTCCACCCCTCTTTAGAAAGAGCTTCAGCAGGTTTTGTGGGCATTCTCTCCATTGCCCCTCAGTATAAAGCAAAAGCGCCCCCTATGTTGGAGGGCGCTTTTGCAAAAGAAACGTAAACGACTACTTCACTGCGTCCTTAAGTGCCTTTGCAGCACGGAACTTAGGAGTACGTGTTGCGGCAATCTTGATGGTCTCTCCAGTGCGAGGGTTGCGACCAGTGCGAGCTGGGCGAGCCTTTGCGCTAAAGATACCAAGTCCTGCGATGGAAACTTCGTCACCTGACTTAAGTCCACCAGTAATGCAGTCAATGATGGTCTCAACTGCGCGATCTGCATCAGCGCGTGTGCCACCGAGCACATCCTGCACCTTTGCTACGATATCTGCTTTGTTCATGAGGGAGCGTTTAGGGTTAAGAACACCCTGCGTGAGGGTATGTTAAAAAGTATAGGAAATGCGCCATATTATGCAATAGGGTAGGAAATGGGTGGGGATAGCCCATATTTTTGACAAAATATTCTCAAAGTGTTATATTTTGTTCAGCACTGAAAACACAGTAGCCGTCCCGCAAGGGATCTGAGCTTAACATCCACGTGAAGTTCTACTTTTTTACTCTTTCAAATTAAAGAAAACCCGCGCACTCTAGCGCGGGTTTTCTTTATCTCCTTAATCTAGCGAGCAAACTCAACAACTCTGTTCTCGCGGATGATATTTACCTTGATTTCTCCAGGATACTTCAGTTCCTCCTGCACGCGGATAGCTATATCTTTAGCCATTTTGTGCATCGCAAGGTCGGTAACTTTGCCCGGATTCACAAAGATTCTAATCTCGCGTCCAGCCGAAATGGCGAAGCTCTTCTCTACACCAGGGAAGGACGCGGCAATGCGCTCAAGATCACCCAAACGCTCAAGATACCGCTCCACCGTATCGCGACGAGCACCGGGGCGCCCTGCAGATATTGCGTCCGCCACCTGAACGATCATTGACTCCGGTGTTTCATACGGATACTCCTCATGGTGCGACTGCATGGCCTGAGTAATACGCGGATCAACGCCGTATTTCTCTAGAATGCGGCGACCAATCTCAACGTGCGTACCCTGAACGTCGTGGTCAACGGCCTTGCCGATGTCGTGAAGGAGTGCGCCGGCGCGTGCAATGTCTGGGTCGGCTCCGAGTTCCTCTGCAAGCATGCCTGCGATGTGTGCCATCTCAATAGAATGCTGAAGTACGTTCTGTCCGTAGCTGGTACGGAAGTACAGGCGTCCAAGAAGAGACACCAAGCGCGGATCAAGTCCCACCACACCAACTTCGTATGCAGCTTCCTCACCCTTTTGCTTCATCATGTCGGTGACTTCTTGTTTGGTCTTCTCAACCGTCTCTTCAATCTTCGCTGGCTGAATGCGTCCGTCCTCAATCAACTTCTCAAGCGCCATCTTGGCGATGTGTCGTCGTAGTGGATCAAAGGAAGAGAGGGTAATACGATCAGGTGCGTCATCAATGATGACGTCTACACCAGTCGCGCGCTCAAAGGTCTTGATGTTGCGTCCTTCTTTGCCGATGATCTTTCCCTTAATCTCCTCAGAAGGAATAGAAACAGAAAGTGTCATCACATCAGCGTTTACGGGAGACGCCATGCGATGAATGACGGAAAGCAAAATAGAGCGTGCTTTTCCTTCAAGCTGTTTCTTGCCGTGTGCATCAAGTTTTTGTGCACGCGTCAAAAGGGCGTTCTCGTACGCTTTCTCCAAATCTTTCATAAGAAGCGCACGACCTTCTTCTTCCGTCATATGCGCAAGTTGTGAAAGTTCTTGTCTGCGTTCACGAAGCAGGTTCTCTGCTTCTTTGCGCATGTTGCCCGCTTCAGTCTCTCGCGCTTTCACATCGTCAGCCTCTTCGCTGATGTTGCGTTCACGCTCATCAAGAAACGCTTCGCGCTTGGCGAGTCGCTCTTCTCGCTCACGAAGTGGATCAAGGCGTTCCTCTTCAATCTCTTCAGCTTCAGCCCGAGCATTCTCCACAATTTGGTCTGCCCGCTCCTTTGCTTCAAGAAGTTTGCGCTTCACCTCAAGCTCCAAAGACCCTCTCTGACCAAGTGCGATGAGCAAACGAAGCACGTAGCCGAGTGCAATTCCCGCCATACCACTTGCTGCAAGCAGTATGAGTACTAGTTTTATAGACATACACGTTTCAAGCCGTCTCTGGGCATTCGTGTCCAGAGCGGAAAATAAATTCAAATAAAGACCCAAACTCCTGAGTCAAAATCGTACCTTAGTAGAGGTGGGGAGTAAATGAACGAAAAACCGCCCCTAGTGCGGGGCGGTTTTTCTACTTTGACTTGTATACCTGGTCGATGAGTCCGTACTTCTTTGCCTCTTCGGCAGTCATAAAGAAGTCGCGGTCAACATCCTTTTCAACCTTGGCAAGAGTTTGCCCTGAGGCTTTTGCGAGGATGCGGTTCAAACGGTCTCGCGTTGCAAGAATGTGGCGTGCGGTGATTTCAATGTCCGCAGCCTGACCCTGCACACCACCCCATGGCTGGTGGATCATGACTTCAGCGTTTGGAAGTGCGAAGCGCTTTCCTTTGGCGCCTGACGCAAGAATGACTGAGCCCATGGATGCCGCCATTCCCACACACACGGTGGCCACCTGTGGCTTCACGTGGTTCATGGTGTCTACAATGGCAAGTCCCGCAGAGACCGAACCTCCAGGGCTGTTCACGTAGAGGAAGATGTCCTTCTTTGGGTCCTCTGCCTCAAGAAACAGAAGCTGAGCAACCACCAAGTTTGCGGTGTCGTCGTCAACGCCCCCAGAAAGGAACACAATACGCTCACGCAGAAGACGGGAATAAATGTCATATGCACGCTCACCAAACTGTGACTTTTCAATCACCATAGGAACGAGCATGCTTGATTCGGGGAATTTATTTGGGTGTGCCATAGTCTGCCTATAGTATCAAAACGAGCGCATCCGCCAACTGTGGCTAGTATCGCTGACTTTCTATCTGTTCCTGGAGAAGTCGCTCCTCATTAATACGCTCACCCCACGCATAGAGTGCTCCGGTCACAATCATGCCGAGCATAACTATAATCACCACAATCGTGCCCCAGGATGCGTTTCGTGCTGCGGCGTCCTGCACTTGTTGAACGCGCTCTGCGTGTTCGGGGAGAAGTATCGGTTCCATAGGGAAAGTATAACGCAGACGGATGTGTTCCACACCAAAAGTAAAAGGCCCCATGGTGGGGCCTTTTACGTGGAGCACAAACTACTTCTTTTCTTGATAGAGCGCTACGGCGCGAGTGAATGCAGCTTCTGCCGCATCCCGGCCTTCAAACTCTCCAACCGTCACTTCCTTCTTTTGGATCTGCTTGTAGGTTGCGAAGAAGTGGGAAATCTCCTTGAGAACGTGTGGGTTTACGTCTCCCATGTCCTTCACCTCCGCAAAGCGAGGATCATCAACAGGAACGGCAATGACTTTCTCATCAGCCTCACCCCCATCAATCATGTGCATGATGGCGACGGGACGAGCGCGCACGAGAATACCTGGCTGAAGAGGGTAGGTGGTAAGGAGCACTACATCAAGGGCGTCTCCGTCGTCCCACAGAGTCTGTGGAACAAACCCGTAATCAAACGGATAATCTTGAGCTGAGTGCATCACACGGTCAAGAGCGATGATGCCCGTCTCCTTATCAATCTCGTACTTATTCTTGGAGCCTTTGTTGATTTCAACAATAACGTTCATTTCGTCCTTCGTTCCAGGAGCGATATCGTGTAGCAAGTTCATACGGGAATTGTACTACGCGGTGTCACGAGCCTCCTCGTTTTCTGCAACAGGACCATCCTCACCAAGCGTGGTTTCGTCTTCAACGGTAAGGGTGTTGTCGGTCTCTCCCTCCTCGGTCGTGATAACGGAGTCGGTTTCACCCTCATCAAGTCCAATCTCCTTTGCAGGATCATTCTCAAGGGCTTCCTCAGCTTCTTCAAGAGCGATCTCCTCTTCAGAGATACGTACTTCGCCTGGTTTAGGAACTGCGGTAACAGAAACCTCGTCACCATTGCTCTCAGCAACAGCCTCACCTCCCACTGACTTGATATCAATGTTCCAGCCGGTAAGTTTTGCAGCAAGACGTACGTTCTGACCACCGCGTCCAATCGCAAGAGACTGCTGATCTTCAGACACCGTTACGAGTGCACGGTGCTCAGCTTCATCGAGCTCTACCTCAAGCACGGTTGCAGGAGAAAGCGCTTCCTTGATGAATGCAGACTGGTCTTCAGACCACTCAATGATGTCAATGCGCTCGCCACCAAGTGCCCCCATAACGGTAGACACGCGCACACCACGCTGGCCAACGAGTGAACCAACTGGATCAACATGTGGATCGGTTGAAGCAATTGCAATCTTGGTGCGACTTCCAGGCTCGCGGGCAAGACCCTTCACCTCAATAGCGCCACTTGCAAGTTCGGGAGCCTCCATTTCAAACAGCTTCACGAGGAAACGTGGATGACTGCGTGAAAGACGCAGGTATACTCCGCGGAACCCTTCATCAACGGCGTAGAGATACGCCTGAATGCGCTCGCCATTGCGGTATCGCTCTCCAGGAATCTGCTCCTCGTACGGAATGATGCCGGTAGCACGTCCAAGATCAATGAAGATTGCACCACGCTCAACGCGCTGTACGAGACCTGAAACAATTTCTCCCTTCTTGTGTCCAAACTCTTCCAAGATAGAAAGCTTCTCAGCTTCGCGAATCTTTTGGATCACCACTTGCTTTGCCGTTTGTGCGGCAATGCGACCGAAGTCGTCCTGTGGCTCAAGAGGGAAGACGATTTCTCCAGAGAGTTCTGCGTCACGCTTGATGCGCTTGGCGTCCTCTATAAGGATGTGCTTCTCCGAATCAAAGCGAGGGAGTTCGCCCTCAGGCACCTCCTCGTGCTCGTGATGTGGGTGTGGCTCAGGGATTTCCTCATCAGGTTCAGGAAAACGAACCATTGAGTCGTCCACAATAGTCTTCACCTGCTCAAAGGTCATGGTGCCTGTATTCATATCAAGCTTCGCGTGCACGATTTGTCCACGCTTTCCATACTCCTTCTTATATGCGGTGGCCATAGCAGACTCAATAGCCTCTATCATGGTCGCCTTTGAAATACCGCGCTCCTCAAACTCTCCGAGCACTAGATTGATTGTTTTTAGATCCAACATACCAGCCGTTATTTAGTTGTGCGCACATTTTCTTAAAAAGAAAGGTCCGCGGGAGCGGACATTTCAGATAACCAAAGGGTACCATACCTATATATAGTGTCAACGAAAGGGTGTATGAGTCGTGCACGCTCCTCATACACATATATAGGTACGAATGAAAGGCATGCTCTGCGTTATACTTGAGAAAGCATGCAAGTTTCAGAGAGGGAACTAAAAGAATTCATTATTGATTCCGGTCTTGTTGCCCGGAAGGATGTTGATGCTGCAGAAGCAACCGGCAAGGAGCGGAACCAGTCGGTGGGTGACATTCTCGTGTCACAAGGCTCTCTCTCCGAAGACGCACTCCGCCGCATTAAGGCATACGTGCTCGGTATCCCGTTCGTTAACCTCAAAGACAAGAAGATACCGTTTGAGATTCTCTCCCTCATCCCGGAGCCAATCGCCCGCACGCACAACATCATTGCTTTCAAGAAGGATGGCGGCTCGCTTGAGGTAGCGATGCTTGATACGGAGGATATGCCGTCCATTGACTCCATGAAGAAGAAGACGGGACTTAAGATTCTTCCTCGCTTGACCGACGACGAGTCCATCAAGCACGTATTGCTCCAGTACCAGAAGTCACTCAAAGAAGAGTTTGGTGACCTGATTGCGGGGGAAGCAGGCAAGCTCGCACTTGTGAAAGAGATTGCAGGAGACGATGCGTCTCAAGAGGACCTGAAGAAAATGGCAGAGGATCTGCCGATTGTACGCATTGTAGACACGCTTCTGCGTCACGCTATTTTGCAGGACGCGTCTGATATTCATATTGAGCCTGCAGAGCACGAAGTTATCGTGCGCTATCGCATTGACGGTATCCTGCACGACGCCATGACGCTTCCGAAGAATGCGAGTGCTGGTATTACGGCGCGCATCAAAGTGCTTGCAAACCTCAAGCTTGATGAGAAGCGTCTTCCACAAGACGGCCGATTCAAGATGGAGACCGAACGCGACAAAGTGTCGTTCCGTGTGTCACTCCTTCCGGTCTACTACGGAGAGAAAGTGGTTATGCGTCTGCTTCGCGAAACAGGGGAGGGCTTCACCCTTGAAGTACTTGGTTTTCATGGAGAGAATCTTGAGCGTATTCATCACGCAACCAAACAAACAACGGGAATTATTTTGGTATCGGGCCCTACCGGTTCTGGAAAGACGACCACGCTCTATACGATCCTGGATATTCTGAATACGCCTGACGTAAACATTTCAACGATTGAAGACCCGATTGAGTATCAGATGAAGCGCGTGAACCAGACACAAGTGAATCCAACAATAGGATTCACGTTTGCAAACGGTCTTCGTGCACTTCTGCGTCAGGACCCCAACATCATCATGGTGGGGGAGATTCGCGATAGCGAGACTGCGGCGCTCGCGATTAACGCGGCACTCACCGGACACATTGTGCTCTCAACTATTCACACCAACTCAGCAACGGGCGCTATTCCCCGTCTTATTGATATGGGTGTGGAGCCATTTCTCTTGGTGTCTACGCTTCGGGCTGTGGTGGGTCAACGACTGGTTCGTCGTTTGTGTGAAGACAAGGAGCAATACGGCTTAGACAAAGTTGAACGCAACAAAGTGGCTCCGGACGAGCACTTTATGGCCGCACTTGGCGCCCTTACCGAGGAGAAACTGGTGAAGGCGGGAACCAAAGTAGACGCACTTCCTTTTTATAGACCAAAGGCGGGAGGTGATTGTGAGGAAGGATACAAAGGACGTATGGGTATACACGAAGTACTTACGGTCTCTCCTGCAATTCGTGAACTTATTCTCCATGGCGCTTCGGGCGATCAGATAGAAGCACAAGCACGCAAAGAAGGCATGCTCACGATGCTTGAGGACGGAATCTATAAAGCATCCCGTGGCATTACGTCACTTGAAGAAGTGTTACGTTCAGTCTCGGAGTAACTCTGCGTGCTAAACTTTTTGCAATGAAGTTTCGCGCGAATGTAAGAAAGGAAGACGGAACACAAGAAGAGCGCATCATTGATGCGGCAACACGCTTTGCGGTGTACGAGCAGGTTGAGAAAGAGGGAGGAGCAGTGACCGCGATTGAAGAAGCAGGTGGCGGAATTGATCTATCCAAGTTCACGAGCTTCCAGATTGGTTCAGGGGTGAAGATGCAGGAACGTATTACGTTCACGAAGAACCTCGCCGCCATGCTCTCCGCCGGGCTTACGCTTTCTCGTGCGCTTTCGGTGATTGAACGCCAGACGACCAACAAAGCACTCAAAAAGATTGTTATTGATTTACAGGAGCAGGTGAAGCAGGGAAGCTCATTCCATGAAGCGCTGGCGCTCCACATGAACGTGTTCTCAAAACTCTTTATTGCAATGACCAAAGCGGGCGAGGAATCGGGCACCCTCTCTGACGCGCTTGCTACCGTTGCTCGCCAGATGGATCGCTCCTTCACGCTCCAGAAGAAGATCCAGGGAGCAATGATTTATCCTGCGGTGATTCTTGTGGCCATTGTCATCATTGGTGTGCTCATGCTCATGTTTGTGGTGCCGACACTCTCTGCAACCTTTGCGTCTCTTAATGTGGAGCTTCCGATGGCGACCAAGATCATTATCGCGGTCTCCAATTTTATGAAGGACAACGTCATTGCGACACTCTTTGTGCTCTTTGCCGTCATCGGGGGCGGCGTAGCGTTTATTAAGTCAAAGCCTGGAAGTGCACTCGTATTGTGGGCCGCACTGCGCATCCCGGTCATTGGTGAACTGGTTCGCGAGACGATGAGTGCTCGCGCCGCACGCGCACTCTCGTCACTCCTTTCCTCTGGTGTTGAGATGTTGACGGCTATTTCTATCGCGCAAGAAGTTGTGGGGGCAAAGATGTTTGCGGACGTGCTTGAAGAGGCAGGGGTACGTGTGAAGAAAGGAGAACCTCTTTCTACCGCGTTTGCGAATCATCCTAAACTCTACCCAGTGTTTGTGGCCGACATGATTGCAGTTGGAGAAGAGACAGGAAAAGTGTCCGACATGTTGGGACAAGTCGCGCAGTACTACGAAGTTGATGTGGAAGATCGCACCAAAGACCTCTCAACTATCATCGAGCCAGTGCTCATGCTCTTCATCGGTTTGTTTGTGGGAGTGTTCGCGGTCTCTATGATGGCACCGATCTACTCACTCTCCTCAAAGATCTAAGGAGTCGTGCGTTATCATACGAAGTAATGATGCGTCCGGTACGTGGAACCTCTTTAATCGATGTGGTGATCGGTTCGTTTCTGGTGCTCGTCGTGTTCCTTTCACTCTTTGGACTCTTGCGCGCGTCCCTTTTGGTGTCATCCATTGCAAAAGCACGCGCCGCAGCAACGTCTGTTGCTACAAGTCAGTTGGAGATGGTGCGCTCACTTGACTATGACGCTGTTGGAACGGTGGGCGGTATTCCTGCGGGGAGCATCCCACAAAACAGCACCACGGTTCTTGATGGATACACCTTCAATGTTCGTACCTTTATAGGATATGTGGATGACGCGGCAGATGGTATTGGTGGATCTGATGTAACTGGTATTACCACCGACTATAAACAGGCGAAGGTCTCCGTTACGTACACGCTGAATAACAAAGCAAGAGAGGTGGCGCTCATTACAAACATCGTGCCACCCGGTCTTGAAACCACGAACGGTGGTGGAACATTGAAGATTGATGTGGTGGGAGCAACAGGAGCTCCCGTTGCAGGAGCGACGGTTCGCGTGGTGAATACGAGTATCAGTCCGTCGGTAGATGTGACCACATTTTCAAGCGCGCTCGGGGCGGTGTATCTTCCGGGAGCGCTTCCATCCTCTGAGTATCAGGTGACGGTCTCCAAGAGTGGATACTCAAGCGCACAAACATACGCACGTGACGCAACGAATCAAAACCCAACTCCTGGATACCTAACGGTGGTGAAAGACCAAACGACAACAGGCACCTTTGCGATTGATACTCTTGCTTCGTTGGTTGTGCGTACATTCTCCCCAATTGAATCAGCCACCACAACGGATACGTTTGCTGATAGCTCGCTCATCGTGAGTACCGCAAACACGAGTGTGTCAGGTGGGTCGTTGGTATTAAGCGGAGCACCGGGAACGTATCCAGCAAGTGGCACTGCTCGTGCTGCCGTTGTGTCCCCAACGTATCTTGTGTCATGGGGACACATAGATGCACACACGACACTCCCAGCACTCACGAGTGCGTCCGTGCAAGTGGTTGATGCGGCAGGCACTCTTATTCCGGATACCGACCTTCCTGGAAACAGTGCGGGCTTCACTACATTCCCTGTTTCACTAACTGCGCTTTCAACAACAACGTATCCAACACTTGCCCTTAAGGCATCTGTCGGCACCGCTGATCCATTGGTTACACCAAGCGTGAACGACTGGGCGATAGGGTATACACGCGGACCCGTGCCCCTTCCGAACATTGCGTTTACGGTTGAGGGCGCAAAGACTATTGGTTCCACAGGAGCAGGAGCAGCAATTTATAAAACGAGTGAGTCCTCAACAACGGGAGCTCCTGCAAGCGTGACATTACCGCTTGAGTGGGATGTGTATGCGTTTACGCTTGCTAGTCACGATGTCGTTGATGCATGTGGTGCGCCACCGTTTACTTTGGCGCCGGGAGTAACGAGCGACAATCGACTGATACTTTCCGCTCGTACTACCAACGCAATTTTGATTACCGTGAAGGACAACGCTGGAGTGGTGGTGCCGGGGGCAAGTGTCACACTCTCGCGTACCGGTTTCACTCAAACGGAAACGACCAGTGTCTGTGGCAGTGCATACTTCGGTGGGGTAACAAGTGCAAACGATTACACCGTCACCATCTCAAAGACGGGATACACTACAGAGGTCTACACGAATGTGCCGGTGTCAGGCCACATCTTCTATGGAACATCCTTTGATTAAACGCGGGTTTACCCTTGCTGAGATGCTGGTCGTCATTGCTATGACGGGAGTCATTGGACTTGCGATGCAATACGCCATTCAGTATTTCTATAGGGCGAATGCCTACGTGCTCCAGGGAACAGCGGCAATTAACAGTGCGCGTAATGGTGTGACGGAAACAACGTCAAACCTGCGCGAAGCAACGTATGGGGACGATGGATCGTACCCTGTATCAAATGCTGACGTGACCTCCATTACGTACTACTCAGACGTTGATAAAGATGGAGGTGTGGAGCGGGTGCGTACCTATCTCATTGGACAGACGCTCTATCGCACGGTGACGAACGCAGGAGGTAACCCACCAAGCTATACCGGACAGACTCCTGCAACGACCACACTTGCAACCTATGTGAGTAACGGTGCCACACCAATCTTCCGCTACTACGACAATGCGGGAGTAGAACTGACGGGCACGATTAATCTCGCAAACATTTCCTCAATAGGGATGACCCTTATGGTAGACATCAACCCACTGCGTGCGCCTGACATCTACACCCTTACACAAAGCGCTACACTACGTAATGTCGGAAGCGAGTAATATGAAAACTATGCACAAAGCGCCACGTGGATACCTCATGCTTCTGGCAATTGTGTTTGGTGCGGTATTTCTCCTCGTGCTTGGTGGACTTGCAAGTTACATTCTCTCGCAGAACCGAATGCAAACAAAAACAACAGGTGATGCAAAAGCATTCGCTATAGCAGAGGCTGGTCTTAGCTACTACCACTGGTACCTGCAACACAACCCGGGTGACATCACGCACGGCACCGGAGCACCAGGCCCGTATGTCATTCCCTATAACGATCCAGAAGGAGGAGTGGTGGGGAACATGAGTCTTAATATTGTGGGGAACACGGCGTGTGGCGAAACCACATCAATTGATATTCGTTCAACCGGAACCGTGACGGATGGTTCAGGCGGAAGTCGCACGGTCGTTGGGCGGTATGCGCAACCAACGGTCGCAACCTACGCATACGTATTGAACGACTCAGTGTGGGCAGGGTCAGATAGAACCATCAATGGTCCGTATCATTCCAATGGTGGAATTCGTATGGACGGTACCGCAAATGCGCCCGTAACCAGCTCACTCACGTCGTGGCTCTGTACGTCATCATTCGGTTGCTCACCGAACCAAACGAAAGATGGTGTCTGGGGAGCAGGTCCCAACCAAACTCTCTGGAGTTACCCAACACCACAAATTGATTTTGCAGGTATCGCCGCTGACTTCACCGCACTTAAGACACTCGCCCAAGCAGAAGGACTGTATCTGCCACGTTACAGTTCAGGAAACAGTAACGGTGCTGCGTATTGGAAGGGATATCACCTTATCTTTAATGCTAACGGAACGGTGACGGTGCGCAGAGTAACGTCAACGACGCAACTTAATGTCACGCCGGTTAACTCTTCGGACCCGTCATGGGATCGTACCCTCATCCAAAACGAAACTAATTTTAATACGTATGCGATATCCACTGCCTGTGGGCTCATCTTTGTTGAAGACAATGTATGGGTAGAGGGAACGATTCCGAGCAAGGTGACACTGGTTGCGGCGAATGTAACGACAACGGGTGTTGAAGCAAACGCTTATATAAAAGGAAACATAGCGTATGGAACGACTGATGGTACGGACGGTCTTACCCTTATCGCAGAACACAACGTGTTGGTGACTCCCGACTCGCCAACCAACATGACCCTCAATGGTATCTTCATCGCACAAGGAGGCGCCTTTGGTCGTAATCTCTACAGCTGCTCAGGCTCGTATGAACCAAAAGGTACGCTCACTATTTTGGGCACGACCGTTTCAAATAAACGAACAGGAACACGGTGGACGAATGGATGTGGAGGAGGAGATGATGCGGGGTACCAAACACGAGTGGACGCGTTTGATCGAAAGCTTGCAACTGACCCGCCACCTTTCACACCTATTGTTTCCTCAGACTACGAGTTCGTTGATTGGCGCGAGGAGTAGTTGACCCTATGTTTGTAATTGGTACCGTACCAGTAGAGCCGGTACGAAACCGGTTTGTACACAGGGAGAAGGGTGATGACGTTGCAAGAGACTGCGCAAGGCAAGCCCCTCCCACACACGTTCGTGGACGGGCTTCGAGCTGAAATTTTGGAACGGTTTGAGCACTATTCTGGTTTTGAACATGTGCTGTGGACTAGGCGAGACATCATGTGTCCGGAAGGTCCCCAGTCAGAGGAGAGGCTTCCGAATGCTCGAGCACTGTCCCTCTATGCTCGTGATGCGCGTGGGCAGCACCGTTTTATGGCTGAATCGGGTCGGTGGTTTCGTACTCGGCTCATCGTACGAGGTGTCTGCCACTACGACACACTCAAGTTGTCTCTCCACAACGACGAGTGGATGCTACCACCAGGGCTGATCGACCGCAAATTCTACGATCGGTGGGTATGGTGCACGCAACTTGAGTTGGAGAAATACCTACGCACGGTGTAGGAAGACGGGCGGCCCTCAAAAGGGTCGCCCGTTTCGCGTGCTATCCTTTTTTTATGATTGTTGCCGCCAACTGGAAAGCCTATGTAGATAGTCCGGAGAAGGCTAAGAAGCTCTATGCTGCAGCAAAGCGCTTAGCAGACAAAGCGACTATTGTGCTGTGTATGCCCACCCCTTACCTCGGCCTTTTTGCTGGAGGTCCAAAGAGTCGTGTCCTCCTTGGTGCTGAGGATGTGTCGGTTGTAACGGGTGGCGCAGAAACAGGTGAAGTTACCGCATCTATGTTGCAGAGTCTTGGGGTGTCACACGTTATTGTCGGACACTCCGAGCGACGAGCGCGCGGAGAAAGTGACGCAGTGGTGCTTGAAAAAGTACAACGCGTTCTCGCACACAAGATGACTCCAATTGTGTGTGTGGGGGAGCGAGAGCGTGATCCTGATGCAACCTACCTTGCGGGAGTGCGTGCACAATTGGCGGCTGTATTTGCACCACTGTCACAAAAGGATCGTTTGAATGTGGTAGTTGCGTATGAGCCTATTTGGGCAATTGGGAAAACGGCCGCTGAATCAATCCAGCCACACGACTTGGCGGAGATGGTGCTCTATATTCGCAAAGTTCTTGGTGACTATTTGCCGGGCAAAAGTGCACAAAAGATTTCTATATTGTATGGCGGATCAGCAGAGCCCGGCAACGCGCGCGACCTTGCAGGGGGAAGTGGTGTGGATGGATTTCTCGTTGGGCACGCAAGTGTTGATCCGAGTATATTTGCCGCACTCGTAAAGGCAATTTCCTAACGCTCATGAAAACTGTTCGTGACATACCGGTTTTAAAAAACGTTCCGGTCATGGTGCGTGCGGCACTTAACGTTCCGCTTGAAGGCGGAAAAGTTGCCAACTCATTTCGCTTGCGACAAGCACTTCCCACCATTGCGTACCTTCAAAGCAAAGGGGCACGCGTTATTTTGGTTGGTCACATTGGTGACAAAGGAACCGAAACACTTCTGCCCGTTGCTGACGCGCTACGGGAGTTCATTCCGCGACTCGCGTTTTGTCCGTCAACCACAGGCCCTGAAGCACGGAGTGCAATTCGTGCACTAGAGAGCGGTCAGGTGCTCATGCTCGAGAATGTGCGTCGTCATAAAGGAGAGGTTGCCAACGATGAAGTGTTTGCTGCTGAGTTAGCTGAGCTTGCGGATGTGTTTGTTGAGGACTCCTTTGATGTGTGTCATCGCCCTCACGCGTCGGTCGTGGGTGTTCCAAAGTTCCTTCCTTCATATATGGGTCTTTTGGTTGAAACTGAAGTGAAGGAGTTGTCACGAGCACTAAAGCCTAAGCGTCCGTCGCTTGCGATTATTGGCGGCGCAAAGTTTTCAACGAAGGAACCAGTTATTGCAAAGTTGCTTAAAAGTTATGATCGCGTATTTGTGGGTGGAGCGCTTGCGAATGATTTCTTGAAAGCAAAAGGATTTCCTGTTGAAGCGTCACTGGTATCAGATGTTGATCCTCAAGCAATGCAGGCGCTCCTTAAGAATCCTCGTCTTATTCTTCCGGTAGATGAAGTGTATGCAATGCCAGGAGAGTCAGTATCAAAAGCAAAAACGGGCATGCTTGATGGGAAGGCACCACTTGAAGCAGTACTTGATAGTGGACCAAAGACGAGTGAGGTTCTTGGAGAGTTGGTACGAAAATCAAAGACCGTGTTGTGGAACGGACCACTCGGGAACTACGAACACGGATACACCGAAGGGACCGAGCGACTTGCGCGAGCGATTGCAGGAAGCGGCACGTATTCCATTCTTGGAGGAGGCGACACTATTGCAGCTGTAGAGAAGCTTGGTATCACCGGACACTTCTCATTTGTTTCAACAGGAGGAGGTGCGATGTTGGACTTTATCGCAAAGGGAAACTTGCCAGGGCTTGAAGTGCTTGGCTATCGCCCGCAGGCGTCACGAATCTTTTTTGCAAACTGATCCATCTCTTCTCCGTTGTACGTACCCACCCCAAACCACTCACGGAACCCGTCACCGATGAAACGGGGAATGACGTGTACGTGCGCGTGGTCGGCGACCATCTGACCAGCTGCAGGATCATTATTCATGATCACATTAATGCCGTCCGCTTTGACGGCTTTTTTAATGGCGGTCGCAAGCTTTTTCGTAACCAGCATAAGTTTTGCAAATAACTCGTCGGGCGTGTCGTAGATGTTTTTGTACGGCTTCTTGGGTATCACCAAAACGTGGCCCTTGTTAATGGGATGAATATCAAGAATGGCGATGACGTCATCGTCTTCGTACACTTTTGAAGAAGGGATTTTTCCCTTAATGATTTGGGTGAAAATACTGTCGGACATAGCTACAGCATACTCTACCTACTGACTCTGATACAATCCTCACACTATGACTGGTGTTCCGGACGATATACGAGAGGCATTACGCTCCTTTGACGATTTCACCGCAGGCCTTCTTGCTCGCCGTGGTATCACGACGCACGAAGAGGCCGAAGCGTTTCTCTCACCCTCCTACGAAAAGCATCTCGGGGACCCGATGAAGATACTCAACATGCCTAAGGCAGCGGAGCGTATTGCGAAAGCGATAAGTACGGGCGAGCGTATCGCCGTGTGGAGTGATTACGATTGTGATGGTATCCCGGGAGGCGTTCTGTTCCACGACTTTCTGAAGAAGGCGAATGCGAACTTTGTGAACTACATTCCACACCGTCACGAAGAGGGGTTTGGACTAAACACGAAAGGTATTGATGAGTTACACCAGGATGGGGTCACTCTCATGATCACGATTGATTGCGGGATTGCAGACATTGAAGGTGTCGCGTATGCATCGTCTCTTGGCATTGATGTCATTGTTACCGACCACCACCTGCCGGGAGTGCTTCCGCCAGCGTATGCAATTGTTGATCCCAAACAGGAAGGTGAAACAAATGAGTTCCGTGATTTTTGTGGAGCCGGCCTTGCCTGGAAACTCGTGTGTGCCGTTTTGCAGGTCGGGTTTACCGGAAGAGAGAACATTCCTGTTGGATGGGAGAAGTGGTTGCTTGATATGGCAGGACTCGCCACCATTGCGGACATGGTTCCGCTTGTGGGAGAGAATCGCGTCATCGCGCGCTATGGATTATTGGTGATGAGAAAGTCTCCACGCCTTGGACTGCAGATGTTGTGCAAGGTGGCGCGGGTGAATCAACGGTTCATAACAGAAGACGATGTTGGTTTCATGATTGCGCCTCGCGTGAACGCAGCGTCTCGGATGGGTAACCCGCGTGACGCGTTTCGTCTCTTTACGACAACGGACGAAGTGGAGGCCGAAGCACTTGCCAAAGAACTTGAGCGCATCAATCGCTCACGACGAGCGTCTGCTGCCGCAATTACGCGCGCGGTACATGAGCGACTCGCAGAGCGAAAAGCAGAGGGGAAAGAAGTGCCCGGAGTTATTGCAATGGGAGATCCTGAGTGGCGACCCGGACTCCTAGGACTGGTGGCAAACACCATTGCAGAAGAGTATGAGCGCCCGGTATTTTTGTGGGGACGAGAGGGAACACTAAATGCGAAGGGTTCCTGTAGAGCGGGGAGGAAAGGTATGAATGTAGTGAAGCTCATGGAGCATGCAGAGAATACCTTTAAGGAGTTCGGCGGCCATGCAGCGTCCGGAGGGTTTACGCTACTAGAAGACGCAGTGTTTTCGTTTGAAGAGAAGATGAACGAAGCGTTGTTGCATGTGGTTCATCAGGGAGACGAGAAGGGGGAACAGGTTGTTGATGCAGAGGTCCACCCACATCAGGCTGACAAGAGACTACTTTCTTCGCTGGAGAAGTTTGCACCATTCGGAATGGGTAACCCGCGTCCCATATTTATGTTTCGTGACGTCATGGTGACCGACGTGTCACACTTTGGAAAGTCTGAGGAGCATTTGCGTATACACGTTGCACGAGACCGAGATGGGTTTTCTATTGAGACGATTGAAGCCATTTCATTTTTTGCAAAGCGAGAACTAGGAAAGGGTATGGAACGACTTGCAAGTGGAAGTACGGCAACTATTTATGCAAACCTAGAGCGCGATCAGTTTAAGAAAGGAACACCGGTGCGGTTACGAATGGTTGCTATTTCGCAGATGTGAGGTATACTTCGCTAGTTCAATCATTTGTTTTTTTTGGAGGGAAGTTCATGGTCAAAAGACCTCTCGAGGTCATCAAGGCGGAGTTGAAGATAGACTTCAACTCCCTGGACTGGCTGGCGGTTGCGTTAGAGTCAGCCGAACCCTTTAAGGGGGAGAACTGCAACGATAAGCAGCCGGGCTATGTTCCAGTTGTTCCGGCGTCGCAGGACGTGCTTCTCCTTCGAGGAGCGCTACAACAACGCCGTGACCTGCGCCGGCAACTAGTCAACAACGGAGAGAAGAGGCAAAACGACGCTTCTATCCGGGCCCTAGAAGGGCTGCTCTGGAACTCGATGCTCCACGCTATTGGGGATCGAGAAATTCATGGTGAGATGAAGCTCTGCAACATCGCAGGGCAAGTCTTTATCTCGGTCGCGAAGCCGCGCCGAATTAAGCCATCGTCCAGAGCGACGACGTGAACAGTGAGGGGCTGGCGCCATGCGCCGGCCCCTTTGTTGTTATACTTGCAACTATGCACTACACCCTTTATGCCGATGGCGGAGCACGCGGGAACCCAGGGCCTGCCGGGGCGGGGGCGGTTGTTTTTGATACGATAGGGAAGCGCGTTGTAGAGGTGTCAGATTATCTTGGTATTGCGACCAACAACATTGCCGAGTACGAAGCGGTGCTTCGTGGACTTACTGCCCTCAAAGACGAGTTTGCGGAAGGGTTCTTTGATCATGTTCCTCTCACCATAAAGATGGATAGCAAGTTGGTTATTGAGCAGTTGAAAGGAGGATACAAGGTGAAGCACCCTAACCTCGTTCCTCGATACCTCGAAGTAAAAAATATTATCGCGCGGCACTTTCCGCATGTAATGTTTGTGCATGTGCCACGGGACGATAATGCAGATGCCGATCTCTTGGCTAATCGTGCGATGGATAAAGCACGAAGGTGATCATGGCGGGATTATATTTTTTCGCAGCAGTAATTGGTTTCATGAGCGGTATTGTATGCCGCTCTTTTGTTTTTCTATCTTGGCCTTCACTCCTGTTTCTTGGACTTATAGGTTTTGTTGGGGCGCTCTCATACCTTCGCTGGAGACGCACTGTGTATGTACTAGTTGCCATATTTTGCATCAGTGCGTCACTTGGAATATTGCGTGCATCCTTCGTTTCTCACCCAAGCGCACACCTCATGCAAAGTCTCAATTCAGAAGTACAGGTGACGGGAAAGGTGCTTGGCAGTGCTGACATCCGAGAATCAAATCAACGCATCACCATAGAGACTATGGATGGTGATCGGCTTCTCGTTGTTGCGTCTCTTTCTACTCAAGTGCGACATGGGGAGAGTGTGAAAGCTGTGGGAATACTTGAAGCTCCACAACCATTTGATGCTGATGGCGAACGAGTATTTAGATACGATAGGTATCTTGCAAAGGATGGTGTGTTTGGAATTCTTAAAGATGCTCATGTTGAGATTGCTGGGGCACGAAGAGGACTTATTGATCACGTGCTTGGATTCTGTACGGACTTAAAAGATCGGTTTATTGAGGGTCTGCAAAACGCACTACCAGAACCACACGCTTCTCTTGCGGGCGGGATGTTGTTTGGGGGGAAACAAGGATTAGGGAAGGAGCTTATGAATGCGTTTACTGCCGTTGGTCTCGTGCATATTGTGGTGCTCTCTGGGTATAACATCATGATCATCGCCGAAGCAATTCTTCGCCTGTTAAGTTTTCTTCCCCGTCGCACCGCACTTATTGTCTCGGCGCTCGGCATTGTGTTGTTTGTCATCACTGCAGGAGCAGGGTCGGCTGCGGTGCGTGCAGGAATTATGGCGTGTATCGCGCTTTTTGCGCGAGTAACAGGAAGAACGTATGACGCACTTCGGGCGCTTGGCGTTGCGGTTGTGTTCATGTTGCTTTTGAATCCGCTACTTCTTGCATTTGATCCCGGATTACAACTCTCCATTGCAGCGACGCTCGGACTTATCTTAGGTGCGCCACTTGTTGAGTCGCGGTTGTTGTTTGTAAAGCATCTGTTCTTGCGAGAGATTGTTGCAACGACAATCGCTGCGCAAGTATTTGTTCTTCCTTTGTTGTTGTACCAAACCGGCAACCTGTCAATTCTTGCGCTCCCCGCAAACGTGCTCGTCTTGCCGTTTGTACCTCTTGCAATGGCGCTCTCTTTTGTTGGGGGAGCTGTAGGAATATTGCTCCCGTGGCTTGCCCCTCTTGTTGCACTTCCGTCATACGTAGTGCTTGGATACATTGTGCTACTGACGGAGTTCTTTGCAGGACTTCCATTTGCAAAAGTCATAACTCCCACTTTTCCTTTTTCATTCGTGATAGGTATGTACACGCTTCTCGGTGTGGCGGTTTGGAAATTAAAACAAACATCCCTGCACGAGAGTCGTGCAGGGATGTTTGGTGCATAAAAGTTATACCAACTCTTCAAGGAGGCGCCGCTCGGGAACTGACCAGTTCACGTTATCAAGGAATGCATCAACGTAGTTCTTCTTGTCAGCAGGAACGTAGTCAACCATGAACGCGTGTTCCCACAGATCAATTGCAAGAAGAATGGGAAGACCGGACAGTTGCCCAACTTCGTGGTCTCCAACAAACACGGTATGCAGCGTTCGTGCGGATGGGTCGTAGTAGACAACGACCCATCCGACTCCTCGCGTGCCGGCTACCTCTTTAAGGTGCGCGATGAATCCATCCCAGCTTCCATACTTCTCTAGTGCCGAACCAACGAGTGGTTTGTCGTCTTGGGGAGCTGTGGCGCCTCCTTCAAACTGTTCAAAGTAGTATTCGTGCATGCGCATGCCGTCAAATTCAAAGGCAAACCTACGGCGCAGTTCTGCCATGAGGTACGCATTCTCCTCAGCGTTTTCTTTAAGAGAGGCAAGCTTCTCTCGGATAAGGTTTACGTGCTTCACGTAGCCCTGATAGAGGCCAAGATGTACCTCCATTTGCTTGGCTGACAGGCCTTTGAGGTTGGGGATGTTGAATGATCGAGCGACGTATTCCATATATATAAAAACTACGAGTAGTGGAGCCAAGTATACCGCCTGTAGTAGGGTACTTGCATAATATACAGGTTATGTTATAGTATATTACCGTAAACAACGGTGGGGAGTGAGTTATGAATCTTGCCAGCTGGGATGAATTCAGCGACAAGAACAAAGAGACAGCGACTGCCGTTAAGGCACACGCCGCCCATCTGTACCAGGAGGGCGCCGACAAGGCTCGACTGGATCCGAGATTGCAGGAGCTTTCTGAGATTCTTCGTCCGCTTCCGGCCGAGACCCTCCAATTGATTGGGTTGACGCCGGACTTCACGCCTGCCGAGTTGGTGGTGACCATTTTCACCATCGGCGGCCAAATGATCTTACGACTGGAACGTGGGGGCCACTAAGCCCCCACGTGCCGGCCACACAACGACTATCCTTCTTGGGTGGTCGTTTCGTCTTTTGTCTCAGCCTCCATCATCGCAATAGATTTTTGAAGCTCTTCAACACAGTCAGTTGCAACAGCCCAGTCTCGTATAAGATCGCGGTTCTGAATTGCTTGTAGCGAAAAGACAACAGGCTTTGCGTTAGCTGTACCTTCTTCAAGATTAGAGGAGAGGTCCCATGCAATCGGAGGGGCGTAACGGGTAATCTCTTGTGCATCAGTTAGTAACTTGCTAAATGACGCGATTGAACTAAGAAGAGCGTCGTGCACGCGACGTCGTTCAGAGTCTGCCATGATAAATTTATCCGCCTCTTCCTCTTGCGCATAGTACGCAGACTTCATGAGGTGGAATTTAACAACGGTTCCAACATAACGTCTGGTCCATCCGCGGATACTGCGAACTTGTCCTTCAAGCAGTTTTGAAATTCTCTCAATCTCTTCGTCAGGTTCTTCTTCCTGCAAATGTTGGATTGCCTCATTTGCAGCAAGATTCAGAGAGTGAATAGTCGGGATGCGACCTTCGCGGTACTTGTGGATCATTTCTTTGTTATCCAACCGCTCAAGAGTCTGATGCATTACACCAATCACTTGGTCCTTCTCTTCTGGCGTATGGATAACGCCAACTTCTTGCTGACAAATCTTTTTGAAATCTGAAAGCACCATCTCAGTAGGTTCGTGTCTTGGAGATTCGGGATTTTGAGGAGGCCTCTCAGTCATGGGGGTAGTATATAACCATAATGAATAAGCGCATCCTTCTACTCATGCTCCTATCCGGGCTTATTTTGAACGCAGTGGTATGGACTGTGCTGTTCTATAAGGAACAGCACGTACTCGCTGTAACGTTCTTGAATGTTGGTCAAGGCGACGCCATTTTGCTTGAGACGCCATCGGGGAAACAGATACTTGTTGATGGGGGTCCTGACCGTTCCGTGCTTCGGGAACTGCCTAAAATTATTGGCCCGTTAGATAAGTCTCTTGATCTGGTTGTGGAAACACACCCAGACAAGGACCACATAGCGGGTCTGGTTGATGTATTTGCGCGGTATCAGGTGGGGGCTTTCTTGAGTCCCGGTATCCCAAACGATACGTCGTATACCACCTCATTGGTTCGTGCTAGTGAAAGCGAACCGGGAGTGGTGCGTGTGGAAGCTCGTAGAGGTATGCGTATACATTTAGGGAACGGGGCGTATGCTGACGTGCTTTATCCTGACCGCGAGGTTGACGGGGTTGAGACAAATACCGGATCTGTGGTTTTACAGGTGGTGTATGGAGACACAGAATTCATGCTCACTGGAGACGCACCGACAAATATTGAGCGTTGGCTCGTTTCACTTGATGGGGACGCGCTCCAAAGCGACGTACTTAAGGCAGGGCACCACGGGTCGCGCACATCAACAGACCAGACGTGGCTAGAAAAAGTTAATCCGGCCTATGTAGTTATTTCAGCAGGGCTCAATAACTCATATGGGCACCCACATGCGGAGGTTGTAGAGCGCATCCAAAGTTTCGGGACAACGCTTCTTTCAACAACCAATGGTAGCGTTAGATTCATAACTGATGGAAAGAATCTTCAGGTCACTAAATGAAAAACCGCCCAGGGGCGGGCGGTTTTTCGAGTGGTCCTTACTTGAGGACTCCTGCCTTTTTGAGGGTATCAAAGGCGCCATTCTTGCGGATGGTGCGTAGGCCCTTGGTAGAGACGTCTACCAAGACGGTCTTGTTGAGTTCAGGCACAAAAATGTGGCGCTTCTGAAGGTTTGCCTGACGGCGGACCTTTCCGGTTGGGTTGAACTGAGTAGCACGCGTCCGGTTAGAGTACCGTCCGCCTACTTGTGTGGTCTTTCCTGTTACTGCGCAGCTTCGTGCCATAGTTGGTGGATGGTACCATAGCGGTACACCTCTATGCAACCTGATATGCTCCTGATGAGCTTCACCATCATCGTTCTCATCTTTTCCATAATTATCCATGAAGTAGCGCATGGATGGGCGGCGCTTGCTCTTGGGGACCGCACCGCCAAGGATGCGGGTCGTCTGACCCTTAACCCCGTTCCTCATATAGACCCGATTGGGTCTGTTTTGATCCCCGCAACCCTCGTTCTTTTGCAGTCTGGTTTCATGTTTGGGTGGGCAAAGCCGGTGCCCTATAACCCCTATAACCTCAAGAATCAGCGATGGGGTGAGGCTATTGTTGCGATTGCAGGAGTTGCAACAAACCTGCTTATTGCCGTTCTGTTCGCCATCATTGCACGCGTTGCGTTTGGGGCCGGCGAACAGGTGTTTGCTGAGTTGGCCGCGTCAGTGTGTCTCGTAAACCTGTTTCTTGGAATCTTCAACCTGATTCCAATTCCGCCACTTGATGGGTTTGGTGTGTTGCGGGGGATTCTTCCACTATCGCTTGGGCTTCGTTTGCGGGAGTTTGAAGAGAAGATCCAGGCAGGAGGGATTATTTCACTGTTGGTGATTTTGTTCCTGTTTACTCAGTTCCTGTCAGCTCCGTTTTATAAGTTGGTGACGTGGGTGTTTATGTCGTTGCTTGGACAATAGTTTATGGAAGAGCGACCGAAGGTTGGGGTAGGGGTGGTCGTCGTTAAGGATGGAAAGATTCTGATAGGAGAGAGGCTGATGAGCCACGGGGCAGGAACATGGATGATTCCTGGAGGGCACCTGGAGTTCGGAGAAACCTTTGAGGAGTGCGCAATGAGGGAGGTGTTTGAGGAAACGGGACTTACCGATATTGAAATCACAGAGCTCATTCGCGTTGGAAACGACCGAATCTACGATAAACATTTCGTGACTATTGGAATGGTCGCCACATGGAAGTCAGGCGAGCCGAAAGTCACGGAGCCGGGCAAGTCAGAGAATTGGAAGTGGATTGATCCGAAGGAATTGCCGGAGAACATATTCCTTCCAAGCAAGTGGTGCGTTGAGAACTGGCTAGCCGGAAAGATTTATATGGAGAATCTCTAGTATGATGGGCGAATGGCATCAAATAAATCTCCTAGGGTATTTATAGAGTTAGTTGGTTGGGCCGGAGCGCTACTCATTATTGGTGCGTACGTGTTGTATGGATACGGGGTTATCCCTGCAACAGGGAAAGAGTTTCAATTACTGAACCTGTTTGGTTCTCTAGGTCTTATTGTTGCTTCTATATATAAGAAGGCGTGGCCTGCGACTGCTGTGTTTGTTACGTGGGGATTTCTGTCTATCTATACGCTCTACGTACTGTTTCAGACGATTTAGACTTCAACCTTTTTCTTTCTGTGTAGTAGTGCGAACTGAAGCAGAAGGAATGCAAAGCTAAGGCCAACAAAGAGATTGACGAGTGGGGCGGTCACAACGTTTCGTTCCGGTGTAAACATTTCTGGAGTTGTTGCAGGAGAAATAAGAATTAGAAGAAGTGGAAGTGGTGCAGCAAAGAGTGCAAATTTTGTCCATGCCACGAAGATGTTTCGGGAAACAAAAATGAGTGCGAAGAAGAGGATAGGTAAAAGTCTGGTTCCATAGAATAAAGGAATACCAATACCAAAGAGAGTGGATTGGGCACAGCTTCTTCCGCCACCTTGGTCGCAGAGACTAACTAATTCTGGGTTGTTGATTAGAACGAAACCAAGGCAAATAGCACCAAGAGAAAGTGCAAACAACAACCCAGCAATTAGTCGGTGATTCATGGATACTGTTCTATTAGTATACGCAGGTGACTGGTCATATTGAGTATTGCTTCAGCTTGTGACTGGGTAATACTTTTTACCCCGCCAGGAGTTCTATTTAGTGATGCTTGCCAACGCTTTATCACAAAGTCCTCAACTTCCCTTAGATTCTTTAGCAACTTTTCCTTGAACTCCGCAATATCGCTTGGTGTGGAGGA
The DNA here is from genome assembly GCA_964590505.1 of uncultured Candidatus Saccharibacteria bacterium. GTDB lineage: Bacteria > Patescibacteriota > Minisyncoccia > Phycocordibacterales > Phycocordibacteraceae > C7867-001. The sequence continues at coordinate 28,771 of CAZPVV010000001.1, forward strand.
CTTTGGTCCTTCTGATATCTTTGCAGAAAGACTGCTAAACATATTGAGGAGTCTATCTTTTACCTCTTGAGCCATACTCATGGCGACTATGGAAGACTTTATGAGACTAATATATGCAACAGGATCTTGAATGGATTCTGGCTCTGTAATAGTTGTGTCGGTTATGCTGTCGCCGTTGGTATCGAGCGCTAACGATGAAGAAATATCTTCATCATGAATTGAAAGCTCTGCCAGCGTTGAAGATGTAACGGGAATATCGGCGTAGGTGGTTACTTCTTCAACTGACTCTCCATCAACAAGGGCAACTTCAAATGTGAACGTGCCCGTATCGTATCCATCAAGCTTGATGGTGTAGTCACCATCAGCAGGAAGCCCAATGTATTTACCTTCACCAAACTCCTCGTAGTAACTACCAGGAATCTCTTCGTCTTTTAGTAAGAAATCAGAACCTGGTGTGGTGTTAGCAACCATACCAGTTCTCCTTCCGTGCGAGTCAAACACTTCAAGAGACACTGGAGAAAGAACACGAAGACGTAAACGCTTTCCGTCTGATGAATCAGGAAGATCATTGGATACAAAAGAAGGGAGAGGAGTAGATGTAGCGTTAGTTGCGATACGAGTAAAGAGATCTTGAAACTCGGGCGCTTCGGTGATGTTGCCGTGGTCGTATTTAGTCCCACCGGCAACGCCTATACTTGGAAGGTCTAGGAAGAACGAGCTCCCGGATGATTGATTTATTTCACTCTCCGTCACAACCGTCTCGTCCCCATCACTCGTCCAATTCATCAAATGAGTCAGAATTGTAATAGGAGCGCATGTTGAACCAATGAGACAAACAGTCTTGGTTTTCTCTACATACTGAATACCGCTAGGCGTTTCAATACCCCAGCCAGCAATCTGAATAACCTCAACCCCTGGCGGCGGAGTCCATGCATCAAGAGAGGTGTGCACGTTCTGAGCGTTCTGTATGAGCGTTGCAGAAAGAACCTCTGGTTGCTCAATGTCAGCGCGAGCAGGCATAGCTCTTCCGCTCAGGTTGGTGATAAAGCGAGTAAACTCCTGTGCCGTGTCTACAAGGTTGTCTCCCATTCCGGATGTAGTTTTAAGTTTCGGAGCTAGTGTGAGATCTATGACTGGTTCAGCAACACGATCAAAGTACGTTGTTGAAGGGAGAAGGGCATGAGCTCCCGGCATATTCTTGGTGAGAGCTCGTGCATTCGCTTTGGAAAGCAATAGTCCTCCCCAGTCTGGAATGTTTTGGAAGTCACCATGCAGTAGAGCGGCTGCTGCAAGTGGAGTACCTAGCTGAGGTGTATCAATCAGGACAACTTTATCAACCAAGTGAGAAAGACCGTCACGTTCTAGCTTCTGCATAAGTGCTTTGGCAACCAAACCTCCGTTTGAGTGACCAACAATTGTTACCTTTCCAGTCTTTGATTGTGCAGCGAGTGTCACAACCTCATCTTTGAGATATTTACGGCCTGTATTGTATTGCACGCCGTCCTCTACAACTGATTGAGGACCCACTCGCCAGTCATAAGGGAAGGCAACAAATGCAGACATGCCACCGGAAGACACAAGTCCTTGCAGTTGTGCAAAGAACGTACGATAGAAATCAACGGAGAAACCAAGGAAATTTACGTTTGCTATAACTCCATCTGACTTTGTGTACACTGCCGAACGACTTTGCCCCGCAGTATTCATTTCAAGTGACATCACACCACTCTGTAGCAGACTTCCTGGTTCCCAACGCTTTGTCTCAAATCCAAGAACATTCTCGTAGAGTCGACTTCCCTTGATACCGGGAAGAAATAGAACGCTAGATACTCCGTTGAGGTCTGTTCCAACTGGGTCAACGGATATTGGTTCAGTGGAGGCTAATGTTTGATTGCCTGCTTCATCAATAACAAGGGCAGTGTATTTAAGCGAAAATACCTCTGAAGGAAGTGAGCCGTCAGTGGTTGTTGTGTATACCTGCACAGGCAGATCAGTAAACGGTCCGACCGTGAGGGTCTCCAATTGTTCAACGTAGTGACTTCCTGTTATTTGAAGACTTTCAAGAACGGCCCCATCTTCAGCTAGTGCAAGTTGGTGTATCTCGTATATTTTTGCGTTAGTTCCAACATCGGTCATTGAGCCCGTAAGTTTGATAACGTCAGCGTCTCGTAGACGCTCGCTACTCACTTTTTCTACATGCGAGAAGGTGAGTGTCGGGGGAACGTTATCAACTAAGACCTGGGCAGTGGAGGTACTCTCGTTACCCGCCACATCACGCACCGTGGCATAGATGGTGCGAAGACCATTAGGAGTTCCTGTTGCAACATAAAACTTGGTGCGGTTACCAAATGAAACATTCCCAACTACAGGTGGGTGTCCGATGAGAACATCTGGTGTTGGGATACCAAGTTCCTGTAGAAAGACTGTTGCGACGGGCGTTTCTGTCTCCCCACCTATATATACGTTTACCGAGAAGTTGTCTCCATCCTTAAGTGAGGTTTGGAATATGCCACTTCCTTCTCCGCCATAACGGTGAGGCAGGTGTTCAAACGTAAACGAGCGAATATAGGGTGGTGTGACGTCTGGTTCTTCCGCAGACACAACAGAAGGTGAGCCACTAAAACTGGCTATAAGGGAGAGCCCTAGAAGTGAGGTGCTAAGCACCAAGCCTCTTCTCATACCAAAACCATAGCATTCATAATGGGTGGGAGCGACCGTCCTAGTTGCATAAATTAACCAGCTCCTATATATTGTCCTCAGCTCCCACGGGGGAGTTTTCATTTACGAAATGGCCACAATAAATCAACTCGCAAAGAAGCCTCGCAAGGACAAAGCCCGAAAGACCAAGGTCGTGGCTCTTGGACGTGGATTTAACACGCTTAAGAACCGCCCAACCTTCTATTCGGCTCCCTTTAAGCGCGGTGTGTGTACTAAAGTGACCACAAAGACCCCCCGCAAACCTAACTCAGCTATTCGTAAGATTGCCCGTGTTCGCCTCACCAACGGTATGGAGGTTACTGCCTACATCCCGGGAGAGGGACACAACCTCCAGGAGCACTCAGTGGTACTCCTTCGTGGTGGACGTGTGAAGGATATTGGTGTGCAGTACACCGTGGTTCGCGGAAAGCTTGATACCGCCGGTATTGATAAGCGCCGCCGTGGTCGTTCTCGTTATGGAGCTAAGAAGCCCAAATAATCTTTCATATGCGCCGACCAATCAAAAATAAGCCTGTCCGCCGTCCGGACATTCAATACAAGTCAGAGGCTATCTCTCGCTTCATCAACACCGTCATGCTTGATGGTAAGAAGGACACTGCCCGTGCTGTGGTGTACGACGCTCTTGATCTGATCTCAAAGCAGGAGGGAAACCCAGATCCCCTTGAGACATTTGAGACCGCAATCCGAAACGTTGCTCCTCTTATGGAAGTTCGCTCACGTCGCGTTGGTGGTGCTAACTACCAGGTGCCTCGCGAAGTTCCCCAGCAGCGCCGTGTGTCTCTTGCATACCGATGGCTTATCAACGCAGCTCGCGCTCGCAAAGGAAAGCCTATGGCCCAAAAGCTTGCTGACGAGATCATGCTCGCGGTGAAGAACGAAGGAACGGCAATCAAGAAGAAGGACGACATGCACCGCATGGCTGAAGCCAACAAAGCATTCGCACACTTCGCTTGGTAATTTAGAGTTTGATAAAAGGAAGAACGGCGGCCCGATGAGGGTCGCCGTCTTTCGTTTGGATGCTTAGCGTAGGCCAGGTGCTATCTCGTGCAGATTGATGAATCCAGCACGAGCAAGGTCTGCGTGCCCGTCACACATCCAGATTTCCTCAGTATCTGGGTTGAACACAAAGGTGAAGGGCAAGTCTAGATATTCGACCTTGGCATAAAGCACGTGATAGCTGTCTCGCGAAACGCGAATGAACACGGACCGCATAGCGTTGTAGAGGCGCGGGTCCTGTACGAGACTGAATTCAAAAGCATCCAGAACGATCTCAAGTAGAGATCTGGGCCTTTCCATTACATTCCCTCCCGAACCCAAACTACCACTCCTACACTAAAGGGCAAAGCTTCTAGGCAATTCGCGAACAAAGGTATATGGTTGTCCTCGGACTGTGCGATAGTGCGCGGTTCTTCATAACCTATGAGGTCGAAACGATGGACGGATCACCCGAGATCACGGAGTCGTCGGGCGTCTCGCTCGACTTCTCCAAGCTATTCTCCAAGAAGACGTTCTTGATCGGCGCAACGTGCCAGGTCAATATTGCCTTTGCGGGCATGCACGAAGAGCCCAAAAGCGATTCCAGGCTCGCGAACCAAGTGCTGTATGGTGAGCGAGTTCAGGTGTTGCTGTCGGCGCCCGGTTGGGTTCGTGTTCGTGCTCTGCACGACATGTACGTTGGCTGGGTGGATGAAAACTATCTCAGCACCAACTGCTTCACGCCGACTCGCAGGGTCTTTGTCGCGAGAACTCCGGTTCGCCGGAAGCCTGACGACAAAGTCACCGCGGATGCGCTCCTGGGCATGAACTCCCTAGTGCGCATTGTGGAAGAACGTGGCTGCTTCGCACTTGCTGATGGGCTTGGCTGGGTTCCTGCCCGGCATCTCATGCCTGTTGGCGAGTTTGAACGCGATCACGCACTCATCGCCCGGCGCTTTGTTGGTCTGGCCTATGGCTGGGGCGAACGTAGCGCGTACGGCGGTGACTGTTCTGCTGTCGTGCAACACGCGATTCGCGCTACGGGACGAAAGTTTCCGCGCGACGCCAAAGATCAGGAGAAAGTTCGCGATGCCCATCGCGTTCAATCTGAACCTGATGGCAGCTACCGCTTCATGTACGGCGACGTCGTGTTCTGGAAAGGGCATGTTGGCATCGTGCTTGATCGTGGGCAGTTCCTTCACGCGGCCGGCGACGACACCAACATGACGGTTATTGAAGACCTTTCCAAGGTCATTGAAACCCGTCGTCGTCACGGCTATGGTGAGGTAACGTCGGTTCTTCGGCTCTGATTCTACACTCGCCTATAAAGGTGCAAAGGCGCGGACCCAACATCCGCGCCTTTTCATATATTCCTTGAGGCGTATACTCCTTTTGGTACTAACTGGTCACAAGGGGAAACACCATGACCACTGGTCAAAAAGGGGGCTTCGCGTCCATGAACCCGGAGCTTCAGCGTGCAATCGCACGAAAGGGTGGTGCTTCGGTCCCGGCCGAGAAGCGCTCCTTCTCGCAGAATCGCACTCTGGCTGCCGAAGCCGGCCGCAAGGGAGGGCTCGTGCGGCACCGAAAATCCGAAGCTCCTCGCCCCCAAAACGACTTCGGTGGCGGGGAAGGTCTCGGGAGCAAGTAACGCCAGCACCTTCTGTTCTAGGCTGCCGCGTCTCCACTTTGAGGCGCGGCAGTCTTTCTTGCCTTTTCTGCCGTAAAAACGTATCTTACAGGTAACGCCCTTGCGGCTTTTATTTTTATTTCTGGCTCTATGCAACGCGATTATCCACTAGAAAAAGTGCGCAACTTCGGTATCGTCGCCCACGTCGACGCGGGAAAAACAACCACCTCTGAGCGTGTGCTCTATTACACTGGCTCCCAACACAAAATTGGAGAGGTGCATGAGGGAGAAACCACCACAGACTGGATGGAACAGGAGCGTGAGCGCGGTATCACTATTACTGCCGCCGCTATTACCTGTTTCTGGACCCGCACCAGCGAGGCCGACAAGAAGGACATGGCGAAGAAGTTCCGCTTCAACGTTATTGATACCCCAGGACACATTGACTTCACCGCCGAGGTGAAGCGCTCTATGCGTGTGCTTGATGGTGCTGTTGTCGTGTTTGACGGTGTTGCAGGAGTGGAGCCGCAATCAGAAACAAACTGGCGCTACGCTGACGAAGCTGGCGTGCCACGCATTTGTTTCATCAACAAACTAGACCGTACTGGCGCGTCTTTTGAGGACTCATACAAGTCCATACTTGACCGTCTTTCAAAGAAGGCAGTGCGCATGCAGATTCCCATTGGCGCTGAAGGAGATTTTGAGGGAGTCGTAGATCTTCTTGAAATGAAGTCATACACCTTTGCTGGAAAGATGGGTGACGAGGTGATTCCTGGAGAGATTCCAGCGCACCTTATGGACGACGCGAAGATGTACCGCGCAGAGCTCCTTGAGCGCATTGTGGAGCACGATGAGGCCCAGATGACCGCATTCTTTGAAGGCAACGAGCCATCTATTGATGAGCTTAAGGCAACGCTTCGTAAAGCCGTTATCGCAAACGAAATCTTCCCGGTGTACACGGGTTCAGCACTCAAGAACAAAGGTGTGCAGATTGTGCTTGATGCCGTTGTTGACTACCTTCCGTCACCGCTAGACCTTCCTCCAGTGAAGGGTATTAACCCAAAGACCGGTGAGGAGATTGAGCGCGCAGCGTCTGATAACGAGCCGTTCACCGCGCTTGCCTTCAAACTTCAGACCGACCCATTCGTGGGAGCTCTTACCTTCTTCCGCGTATATGCCGGAAGCGTAACTGCTGGTTCCTACGTGTACAACGCAAACTCAGGCACTAAGGAGCGTGTCGGACGTATCGTTCGCCTTCAGGCTGATAAGCGTGAGGAAGTGGAGCAGGTATTTACCGGAGAGATCGCCGCTATGGTGGGACTCAAAGACACCAAGACCTCACACACACTCTGTGACGAAGCGAATCCAATCATTCTGGAGACCATTAAGTTCCCAGAGCCTGTGGTTTCTCTTCGCATTGAGCCTGCGACCAAGGCTGACCAGGAGAAGATGGGTATGGCACTCAAGAAGTTGTCTGACGAAGACCCAACCTTCAAGGTGTCTACCGACGATGAGACCAATGAAACCATTATCGCGGGTATGGGTGAGCTTCACCTTGAGATTTTGGTTGACCGTATGAAGCGTGAATTCGGCGTTACTGCAAATGTGGGCAAGCCACAGGTGGCATACCGTGAGACCATTCTCGGTTCTGCTGACGCTGAAGGTAAGTACATCAAGCAGACGGGAGGTAAAGGTCAGTACGGCCACGTGAAGATTAAGTTGAAGCACCTAGAGCCAGTTGATCCAGAGGCAAAGGTTGCTAAGAACGTTACCCGTGAAGAGCACTTTGAGTTCATCAACAACATCAAGGGAGGTGCTATTCCTGGTGAGTACATTGGTGCAGTTGAGAAGGGTATGCGTGAGTCACTCTCTCGCGGTATCCTCGCTGGCTACCCAATCGTTGACGTGTCCGTTGATCTCTATGACGGTTCGTACCACGATGTGGACTCCAGTGAAATCGCCTACAAGATCGCGGCATCTATGGCCTTCCAGGAAGCAGCAGCCAAAGCAAAGCCGGTTATTCTTGAGCCTATTATGCGCGTTGAGGTTGTTATCCCTGAGCAGTTCATGGGTGACATCACGGGCTCACTCTCAGGAAAGCGCGGAGCTATTGAGAGCATGGAGGAGCGTGGTATGAACAAGGTGGTTAACGCCAAGGTGCCACTTTCTGAAATGTTCGGCTACACCACCACCCTTCGTTCTATGACGGAAGGACGTGGAAGCATGACGATGGAGTTTGATCACTACGAAGTGGTTCCATCAAACGTGGCGACTGAGATTATTGCGTCTCGCAAATAAGATCAGTGCGTCGTGTACACAAAACCGCCCTTGATGGGCGGTTTTGTTGTATGTGGTGACACTTCTATCCCGTCTGTACGTCTTCTGTGATATCGTTTGACTCTATGAACTGGAAACTATCTGTTGGTATTGTTGCAGTCGTTATTCTCGGTGGTGTTGGGGTGTGGTGGCTATCAAGTCAGCCAAAACCGCCCGTGACGCCTGATCAGATCATCAAAGAGGCTAAGAACACTCCTATCCCGGTTGGCGCGCGTGCGATTGATGCGTTTGCCTTTGTGGACGAGAGTGGGGTATACCTCAAGTCCTCATTCAGCACTTCAACGGTGAAAATACCTGACGCTGACCCGGATACCTTCCGCGCCGTGACCTCCTTTACGGAGTATTCTGACCAGGCAGTTCTTGATTTCTGTAAGGGGCCCGGCACCTACAGCGTGTACGCCGATAAGAAAAAGACCTATTTCTTCCAGTTTTGGATGACCCCAACCTTCTCCAAAACCAAGATTGAGGTCATAAAGACCTTGAATGCTGACGCGGTTGCCCCTACGGGAGCTCATTCCTTCACGGATGGGGTAGCAACACTCAAGCTCGGCTACACGTTTGCCACTACAACCTGTGAATTCAACCTAGAATCGCTGTAGGTTCTTGACCTCGCCCAAACTAGCGTGTACCTTAGTACATAACGCGAGATACGGCGCTCTTTTCAATGTTCCCTTTCTACAGAGAGGGTGGAACTGGTAGAAGTCGCTGCGCGGGTATACCGCCAACGCCTTGGTCGCCTGCCTAAAGCAGGCAGGCGCGGCGGCAAGTTAACAACTTAGCTACCAGTAATTTTAGAACGTATGGCAGATGCATTTGATCGCAGCAAGCCGCACATGAACGTGGGCACCATCGGCCACGTTGACCACGGCAAAACGACGCTTACTGCGTCTATCTTGAACGTTCTTAACCTGAACGCAGCAGCAGGCTACAAGGCCCGCGCTGAGAAGGTTGAGAACATTGACAACGCTCCAGAGGAAAAGGCGCGTGGTATTACCATTGCCCTTCACCACTCAGAGTACGAGTCACCAAACCGTCACTACGCACACATTGATGCGCCAGGACACGCAGACTACATCAAGAACATGATCACCGGTGCTGCCCAGATGGATGGCGCAGTACTTGTGGTTGCAGCAACTGACGGCGCAATGCCTCAGACCCGTGAACACATCCTTCTTGCAAAGCAGGTGGGTGTGCCTAAGCTCATCGTCTTCCTCAACAAGGTGGACATGGTGGACGATAAGGACATGGTGGACCTCGTTGAAGAGGAAATCCGTGAACTTTTGACCAAGCAGGGCTTTGATGGAGCTACAACTCCGGTCATCAAGGGATCAGGTCTTAAGGCGCTTGAGGCGACCAGCGCAGACGACGAGTGGGCTCTTAAGGTGAAGGAACTCGTGGACACTATGGACACGTACTTCCCACAGCCTGAGCGTGATCTTGATAAGCCATTCCTTATGCCTATTGAGGACATCTTCTCAATTGAAGGACGCGGAACGGTTATCACGGGACGTATTGAGCGCGGCATCATCAAGGTTGGTGAGGAAGTTGAGATTGTCGGCCTTCAGCCAACAACCAAGACGACCGTTACCGGTATTGAGATGTTCAACAAGCAGCTTCAGGAGGGTCAGGCCGGCGACAACGCAGGAATCCTTCTTCGTGGTACGAAGAAAGAGGACGTGCATCGCGGTCAGGTTCTTGCGAAGACTGGTTCCGTAACTCCTCACACTGAGTTTGAGGCAGAGGTATACATCCTTTCTAAGGATGAGGGTGGTCGTCACACACCATTCTTCTCTGGCTACAAGCCTCAGTTCTACGTCCGTACAACAGACGTGACAGGTGAGGTAACCCTTCCAGAAGGAAAGGAAATGGTTATGCCAGGCGACACTGTTACCTTCAAGGTAAAGCTTACGGCGCCTATCGCACTTGAGGAAAACTTCCGTTTCTCCGTTCGTGAGGGTGGCAAGACCGTCGGTGCTGGTGTGGTGACGAAGATCGTCGCGTAAGTCTCTTACTCGTATGGCTACCACCGCGAAGAAGACAACGAAAAAGGAGGCACTCCCTGCCGGCGAGTCAAAGCTTCGCATTCGTGTGCGTGCCTACGAGCACAAGATCCTTGACCTCTCGGTTAAGCAGATCATGGACACGGCGAACCGCTTTGACGCCACGATTGTGGGCCCTGTGCCACTCCCAACGGAAATTAAGCGTTGGACCGTGAACCGCTCAACGTTCGTCCACAAGGACGCACGTGAGCAGTTTGAAATGCGCATCCACAAGCGTCTCATTGATATCATCTCGCCAAACCCCAAGGTTATTGAGGCTCTCACGAACCTCTCTCTTCCTTCCGGAGTGACGATTGATGTGAAGATGATCTAAGCGAAGAACGTAAAACCGCCCCAGAGATGGGGCGGTTTTGCTATTTGACACAATTGTCTTTGTATGTATAATATTTGGGAAATTAATAGGAGGGCTGAATGCTTTGGTTCTTGCGCTGGGTTTGGTCACGACCCTTTGAGTTGGCCGAGTTTTTTCAGATCAAGGAGGAACTGAAGGCCGAAGTTACGGTTACGATCAACGGGATTCCGGCTCACGAGTGGGCCCGGCTTCTCAAGGACGAGGCCTATGAGAAGACTATCCAGTTGATGGATCGTCTGGAAGAGCTGAGGCACAGCTTGGGGCCTATTTCCGAACTTGAGAAGGAGGTCTTCAGCTTCTTTGGCTGAGAAGAGTCAGCAGAAGCACTTTCGGGCGCCCGGACTTCGGTTCGGGCGCCCTTTGTATGTAGAGAGCCCGGCGCGTAGAGTGCGCCGGGCCCGTAGTTCCACGAGTGCGACAAGCGCTACTCGTGAGATTCTGGATCACCTCCCTTCATGCTGCGTAATCGTTCCCCGCACCCACTCCCGCCTGGGAGGTAACACCGATATACGTTGCATGGTATGTCTCCATCACCACCAGAAGCGTGGCCCCTTTAGGCTAGCACACGATCATTTGCATTTCCTAGTAACACCCTGTATAGTGCCCGAATCGCCATGTACAGGTTAAGCCTGGACCAAGGGCCGAGAGTCGTTTGACCTCGCGCTACTTGCTGGCGCGATTTACTTTTATGAAATTCATCCTTGCTCGCAAAGAGCGCATGACCCAGATCTGGGGAGAGGACGGCCGTGTTATGGTCGGTACTTTGCTTAAGACTAGCCCACTTGTGGTAACACAGGTGAAAACTCCTGATTCTAAGGATGGGTATGCTGCCGTGCAGGTTGGGTTTGAAGAGCAGAAAGTATCGCGCGTAAACAAAGCAGAGCTTGGACACACCAAGGGTAAAGGGTACAAGGTGGTACAGGAGTTCCGTACCGACGACGCTGCTACCTACGAAGTAGGGAAGGAGATCGGTCTTGATACCTTTGCGGTTGGTGACGCGGTTACCGTTGTCGGCACCACCAAAGGAAAGGGATTCCAGGGAGTCGTGAAGCGTCACGGCTTCCACGGAGGACGCCGTTCACACGGTCAGAAGCACTCTGAGCGTGAGGCTGGTTCTATCGGAGGAGGAGGACGCGCCGGTGGTCGCGTTATCAAGGGTATGCGCATGGCCGGCCGTATGGGTGGCGACCGCGTTACCGTTTCAGGTCTACAGGTGCTTCATATTGATGCTGCTAAAGGCGAGATCATTATTTCAGGAGCTGTTCCCGGAGCAAAGGGAACACTTCTTGAGGTCGTCTCAAAATAATTATTTGACCTATGGCAACTTCAACCAAGACAACTCCCGCAAAGAAAGCTCCTGCTAAGAAAGCAGTAGCGGAGAAGGCTCCTAAGAAGGTAAACGCAACACTTGAAGCGTCAGTCTTTTCTATGGGTGGCAAGGATACGGGAACTATCCAGCTTCCTGCTGAGCTCTTTGGAGTTGCTTGGAACGCTGACCTCGTACACCAGGTGGTGGTTGGTATGCAGGCAAACGCGCGTCCAGCCGTTGCGCACACGAAGTTCCGTGGAGAGGTTCGTGGTGGTGGTAAGAAGCCATGGAAGCAAAAGGGAACGGGACGCGCGCGTCACGGTTCACGTCGCTCTCCTATCTGGAAAGGTGGAGGTGTAACCCACGGTCCACGTGCTGAGAAGGACTACTCCGTAAAGATCAACAAAAAGATGCGTGCATCTGCACTCATGTCCGTACTTTCTAAGAAGTGGAAGGATGGTGAGATCATCTTTGTTGATACCCTCGCGTTTGCAGCTCCTTCAACCAAGGACGCTAAGGCAGCACTCGTCGCAATTGCAACAGCAAGCGACACCCGCGAGCTCGTCACCAAGCGCAAGAATGCAGCCGTCATCGCACTGTCTTCAAAGAATGTTGCAACCGAGAAGTCTCTTCGCAACATGAGCAACTACACGCTTGAGGAGATGCGTAACCTAAACCCAGTAGACCTGGTAACCAAGAAGTACTTGGTTATTGAAAACCCTACGGAGGCTTTCAAGGTGCTTCAGGCACGTCTGGCCAAATAATATACTGACTTATGGCACTCTTTTCACGAAAACCATCACGTAGCGCTCCTGGCAAAGGCGCCCCTAAGAAGCAGGTAAAGGACGACGGACGCCTTGCGTACGTGCTGAAGCGCCCATGGCTCTCTGAGAAGGCACTTCTTGGAACCGAGAACGGCGTCTACGTCTTTGAGATTCCAGCGGGTGCTACCAAGACCGATGTGGCTCTTGCGGTAGAGAAGTTCTACAAAGTAAAGCCTCGTCAGATTCGTGTTGCACACCTGCCTGCAAAGAAGATCTCGTTGCGCACCCGTCGCGGTGTAGGGGTTCGTGCACGACGCCACAAGGCATATGTGTACCTTAAGAAGGGTGACACCATTCAGTTCGCATAACGATTATGAAAACATACAAGCCAACATCTCCGAGCCGTCGCAACATGACGACGCTCCCATACAAAAAGCTTCTCTCTGGCGACAAGCCAATGAAGAGCCTTTTGTCTACCAAGAAGGATCGTGCCGGTCGCAACAATGCAGGTCGCATCACCGTTCGCCACCAGGGTGGAGGACACAAGCGTCGTCTACGCAACGTTGACTTTACCTACGCCAAGAAGGACATCCCTGCAAAGGTTGAGACCATTGAGTATGATCCATACCGCACTGGTTTCATTGCTCGCGTGGTGTTCGCAGATGGAGAGCGCCGTTACGTGCTTGCACCTAAGGATGTAAAGGTAGGAGATACCTTCATCGTGTCGGAAGAGGCACCTATTAAGCCAGGCAACCGCACTTCTCTTGGTCGCATTCCTTCAGGTACCTTCGTATACAACGTTGAGCTTAAGGTTGGTGCAGGTGCTCGTCTTGCACGCTCTGCAGGTAACTATGCTGAGGTGGTAGCGCACGACGCTGGATACACACAGCTGAAGCTTCCTTCAACAGAGATTCGTAAAGTGTCTGACCTTTGTTTCGCTTCTATTGGCGCCGTTGGAAACGAGAACAGCCGTTTGGTGAAGTATGGAAAGGCTGGTCGCTCACGTTGGAAGGGTATTCGCCCAACTGTTCGTGGTACTGCGATGAACCCGGTTGATCACCCACACGGAGGTGGTGAAGGACGTCAGGGCAGGGGTCTCCGTCGTGCCAAGAGCATGTGGGGCAAGCCAACCGGCAAGGGTCAGAAGACTCGTACGCCGAAGAAGTATTCAAACGTCTTCATTGTTTCTCGCCGAAAGGTTGGAAAGAAGCGATAAGAATAAAACAAAAGGCCCTCGTCATGAGGGCCTTTTGTTTTACTTGTACTCAGCCGTCAAAATATCCCCCAACTCACTCATCGGTATCTCCACCATCTGTACGCCAAGCGCGTATGGACCAACCTGGTACGGTGGGAAGATAAGTACGAAGGTGTCGTCCTTAAGAGCGAAGTTCTGGAAACTGTCTGCAATAGGCAGTGTGCCGCTCTCTATGTACTCAATGTTTGCTTCGCCACCACTTGCTTTTGCTATAGACACCGCAAGCTTTGCCCGCGCAATCTCGCTCAAGCGTTCAAGATAGGGGCCCTGGAACAAGTCATCAAGGTGTACCCCTGCTCCGGTCTTTGTGTTGAAGGTGAAGGTGCGGAAGTATCCATTGGGGTGCGCGCCAAGGGTATCTTCGTAGATGGTGTAGACGTAGGTGATGGTGGTGGGACTGGTGCTGGTTTCAAAATCAATATCAAGGCTGTATTTGCGACCTTGATCAAGGCCCATCATGCTGATGTCTTCGGCCGTAAAGGCGTCAAAACCACTTCGTTCCTTAAAAGCCTCTATTTGGGTCTCTGCAAAGGACTTCATAAGATATACCGCCGCTTGGTCAGCTTCTACTCCCGCAGTAGCGAGGAGAGGAGTTTGGGCCGGATACGACGCTTGTGCGTCGTAGTACTGGCCGTTGTCAGTCAGGGTTTTCTTTTCGTAGGTCCCTGGAGTTCCGGGAGTCTCCCCAACAGGACTTACCACCTTTGGTTCATGTGTGGCCATGTACCAGAGCAGAAGGCCAATAACGATAATGCCAAGGAGCACGGCGCCAATGAGAGCTTTTTGTTTTTCAGCGGTATCCATAGGGCTTAAGTATACTCCTTATACGCTTCTGCTTCTCCGACGAGTTTCTTTGCTTCGTCCTCGGTGAGATCAAGGGCAATGCGAAGCATATGTATACATTCCTCAAACGTTAAGTTTCGGGGCGCCTCTTCAGGAATACCAAACTTAAGGAAGCGGATGTGATCAAGTGCGCCCTGGATAATCCCGGACTTATAGAGATCTACTCTATCTAGGCCCTCAATAAGGCCATCAAGTTCGTCCTGAGTCATTTCAGACTCGGGCTTTTCTACAAAAGCTCGCAACTGGGGCATCACCGTTTCAAGCGACCAGAGGTAATCTTCTTTTGAATGGTTGAAGCCTGAAGGGCCATTTTCTATGCTCATAGACCCCAGTATACCCCCTCTAAAGTCCAAAAGTTTGACACTTTACGCCATTTCCTATAGATTTCATCTATCCCGCTTCGCGGGCTTTTCATTCGCATGTCCCGATCACTCAAGAAAGGTCCCTACGTGGACGCCAAGCTATTGAAGAAAATAGCAGACAAGAAGCCGAGCTCTGCCGGCGTCGTAAAGACGTGGGCGCGCAACAGCCAGATTGCCCCTGAATTTGTCGGGTTTACTTTTGGCGTTCATAACGGCAAGAGCCACGTCGATGTCCTTGTTACTGAGGATATGGTCGGACACCGCCTTGGAGAGTTCTCGCCAACCAAGAAGTTCATCCGTCACGGAGGAAAGATGCAGAAGGAGCTTGAGCAGAAGCGTAAAGAAGCTGAAATTACTGCCGCTAAAGCTGCTAAGGCCGCACCTGCTGCAAAGAAGAAATAATATATGAAAGCAGAACTCGCTAGCCACAATCAGCCACCTCGTAAGGTCCGTCTTGTAACGGAGATGGTGAAAGGCAAATCAGTTGCGCAGGCTGAGGCTGCGCTTGCGTTTCTTCCAAAGCGCGCCGCACTTCCTATTTTGAAGTTGATTCAGTCAGCAGTCGCAAACGCCAAAGCAAAAGGTGAGGATCCTGCAAACCTCAAGATCGCAAACATTGAGGTAAACAGTGCCGGTATGACCGTGCGCTACATGCCTCGCGCTATGGGTCGTGCAGCTCCCATTCGCCGCCGTAAGTCTAATGTGAAAGTGACGCTCGCTTCTTCGTAATTTTATGACACACACCGTACATCCATACGCACACCGGCTCGGCATTATTCGCGATTGGCGAAGTCGCTGGTTCGCTGCTGATAAAAAGACCTTCCGCGAGAACATCCTTGTTGATGAGACGATTCGCGCATACCTCAAGAAGCGCTTGAAGGGCATGCACGTATCTGAGGTAGATATTGAGCGCACCCAGAACGAGGTTCGCGTTATCGTGCACACCGCGCGTCCCGGTCTTGTTATCGGTCGCTCAGGAGAGAACGCGACTAAGCTTCGCACCGAGCTCGGCAAAGCAGTACGCAAAGTAGCGCCTCTACATAACCGCAAAGTGATGTTGGACATCATGGAGATTCGTCAGCCTGAGACCAGTGCAGCGGTTGTTGCACAGATGGTTGCTGAGGGTCTTGAGAAGCGCATGCCGTTTCGTCGTGTGTTGAAGTCAACCATTGAGAAGGTGATGGCGACACGTGACGTAATTGGTGTTCGTATCGTACTCTCCGGTCGTCTTGGAGGCGCTGATATGAGCCGAACGGAGCAGTTGAAGAAGGGACGTATTCCTCTTCAGACCTTCCGCGCAAACATTGACTACACTCAGTACGAGGCAAAGCTTCCGTACGGTGTGATCGGTATCA
>CAZPVV010000002.1:0-8131 GCA_964590505.1 uncultured Candidatus Saccharibacteria bacterium
GCCGAGAAGCTCTACCACTACACCTGGTCGCGCCTTGCGGACGAGTTGCTTGAAGCGAGCAAGCCCATTCTCCTTGGAGAGGATGCTCATGCAAAAGCATCACGCCAAGCAGTGCTCCTTTCTATACTTGGCGACCTGTTGAAAGTGCTC
Source organism: uncultured Candidatus Saccharibacteria bacterium (assembly GCA_964590505.1). Lineage (GTDB taxonomy): Bacteria > Patescibacteriota > Minisyncoccia > Phycocordibacterales > Phycocordibacteraceae > C7867-001. Next base: position 151 of record CAZPVV010000002.1, read on the forward strand.
CACCCATTTATGCCGTTTGTAACCGAAGAGATTTGGAAGCACGTGCCCGAACATTCTCCACTACTCATGGTCACGCGCTGGCCTGTTACTATAAAGGGACATGTTGGAGTCCATTCCGCTTGAGACAATCGGATACGCACTACTTGGAGGCGTGTTGCCCGCGGTGTTGTGGCTTCATTTTCTCCTAAAAGAAGATGCACGCTGTCCTGAACCGCGATCGCTCATCATTATTGCGATGATTGCGGGCATGCTTGCGGTTCCTGCGTCATTACCGTTGCAGACGTTCTTTGCACACACACTCAGTTCTGGTCTTCCGGTCATTGTGGCCTGGGCTTCTGTTGAGGAAGTTATGAAGTATCTTCTGGCCTCACTTTTGGTGCTCTGGCGCCGCTCAGTGAATGAGACTATTGATCTTGTTATCTACATGGTCACGATTGCGCTCGGGTTTGCAGCACTTGAAAATGCGCTTTTCTTGATTGGCCCCTTCATGGACGGACGTATTGTTGATGGACTCGTGACCAACAATCTACGCTTCGTCGGCTCAACACTGCTGCATGTGATTGCCTCTTCTATCATTGGTTTCGCGCTCGCACTTTCATACTTAAAGACCCGCATAGTGCGGGCCGTATACGCAACCGTAGGACTTATCCTTGCGATAGCATTGCACGCATTGTTTAATTTTCTTATAATCGCACCAGGTGGTTCACATACGCTCACCGCATTCTTTGTGGTCTGGAGCGGAGCCATCGTATTTTTCGCACTGTTTGAGATACTGAAATACTTCCGGTATCGCCACTTACCAAAAAACACTTGTTAATTGTCGTCTTATGAAAAAACGCTCCATCTTTGAACGCCTTGCCGGCACTCTTCCGGCAGGAGACGACTACGATTCTTTTGATGATGACTTTGCTCCCCCACCGGTACGCAAAACAATTCAGTCTTTGAAGACTGAAGCACCGATGGCGCCTCAGCACGAAGAAGAGAGCTCTGCAGACGGACAGCTTCCGGTTGATGTATATCAAACGCCAAACGAAATTGTGATTCGCACCTTCATCGCGGGCGTGCGCCCTGATGAGATTAATGTCTCCATAAGTCGCGATATGGTCGTGCTTGAGGGTTCCCGGGATGCACACCAAGATATTCCTGAATCAGATTTCTTCCATCAGGAACTCTTCTGGGGCACTTTCTCCCGCACCATTCTTCTTCCTCAGGAAGTTGACGTAGACAACTCAACCGCAGGAGCAAAAGATGGTCTTTTGACTCTCATTCTTCCGAAGCTTGATAAAGCACGACAAACGAAACTGCGTGTGAAGGCAGGATAGCAAAAAGACCGCGCAAGACGCGGTCTTTTTGTTTAGCGCGTCTCTTCAACTAATACTGGTTCTTCTTGGACCGTTTCAACTTCAAATTCTAGGCGTCCTATTGTCTGGCCCTCAGTCGTTTTTATAGATACCCGCCACTCTCCGTCAGACGGGTCCGACTTAAGGGAGTACCCGCGATAGCCAGTAGCTCTTCCTCCTGATACTGAGAATGGAACTCTGTTCTCGAGCACCCAGTTGCCCGTTACAGGGTCTTTGTGCTCCCACTCATGCACAATCCCCGCAGAGAAGCGTATAGGGGCAAATACCGCACTATACATGTAGAGCGGAGTACCCGCAGTGTGGTGTACGACGGTTGGTTTTAGTACCTGCCACCATAGAGCTGGTGCCTCTCCTCTAAGGTGATAGGTGTCCCCCTCACGACTAATGTGGTGGTACACGCCCACATCCTTAAGTCCAAGCGGTAGTGGCGGTATGACGTTTGTGAAATACGCACTATTCATAATCGCCACAATACCCACCGTGCCAAGGAGGATTCCTTTGAACGCATCTCGCAGACGCTTGCGACCCGCACGATAAAGAACAAGAAGGAAGACTGCAAAGACGCCAACCGCAATGAGTGAGCTTCCAAGAAACACTAGTGGACCAATGGTGCCGACCAGGAGTGGAAGAGCGAAAATGGCATAGGCATAGAACCCAAAGAAAAAGAGAATGGTCTGAAACGTAAGATGTTCACGATACGATCTGAATATCTCGTTCCCAAAGAACACAATTGCAATCAAAAGCAGGAACGGCCACGACACGAGTAGTGTGGCGCTCTTGGTGAAGAAAATGAGTGAGCCGGAAAGAATAGAACCGATTACATACTGTACGAAAAGCGGGAGAAGCACCGAAAGCAATCGCACCCACTTGCCCGAGCTCTCCGGCTCTCGTGAAGAAAGGTAGTGCGAGAGCATTATGGCGAGTGCGCCAAGCACCACATAGAGCGCAAAAATAGTATTCACCACTTCAACTTCAAGAAGTGTGAAAGCCAGAATGTCCCCTAGAAACCCGCCCAGAAAAAACAAGGACGATAGAAGTCGCTCGTACCTCTTTGCCCAATGAATGAGGGAGGTGATCATGAGCTTACTGGTGCTTGGACCCGGGCTCGAACCGGGGACCTCACCCTCTTCAGGGGCGCGCTCTACCAACTGAGCTATCCAAGCTTCGGGTGTATCCTATCACACCGGCTCCTCCTTTTCTATTGCTCACTGAGCCCCTTATACGCGTCCAGAGCCTGCTGAATAAGTTCAGGTGAAGGCACACCCATAACGTTACTCGCCGTTCCAGGAGCCAGCATTGCGGAGAAACCGCTCAGTATTGGGCCAATAAGAAGGAGTGGGAGGATGATGAGGATGGTCCACAGAACGACTTTGGCCCAGAACGCAATGCGTCCGATTCGGCGCATGTCTTTGAGGATCTCATTATTCTCTTTACTGATTGCAATCTGCTCTCGCAGAAGTGCCTCAAGAGAGGCTGGGGCGTCTGTGGGCTCACTCATACGCACTATTCTAGCATCCTCCTCTTAGGAAGAGGCAAGACAGTACTGGAGTTCCGGTGTCATCGTCCAACCACACGCGCCCGTTGCCTGACGTTCACAGCGAGCTGCTTGATAGCAGGCGTATGCATCGTGATATTCGCACGTAGACACCATGCCCGGTGTGTCACTACACAACTGACTAGAACACCCGCCCACATAACACTTACCCTGTTCTGTCGCTGTCGTGCGCTCTGCCACGCTATAGGTAAGGCGATATGCACCTGGCTCAGTTGGGACTCCCGCCATCGTGTCGGGAGCAACAAACATGAGCGATACCTCTTCCGCTTCAGTCGTTACACTTTTACCAAGTTCAATCACCTGTGTACTTTTGCCAAGACCAGATATGATCTCAGTCTCTACACGTACCGTTCCAGCCCATATACATTTTGCGTTCATTGGACAGCGACTGTCCTCAACGATGGCAATCGGTCTGATGGAGATACCTTTGAACACGGCGGTCTCCCCAAGGTGAAGAGTCACCTTGCCGAATGGTAGTACAGACGGAGTTGGCGTTTCTTCTTCTGTGGTTGGAAGCTCTGGTAGTGGTGCAACCGCGACCTTAGGTTCCTTCATATACGAGTAGGTAGCATAGAGTACACCACCTGAAGCAAAGAGCCCAAGCAGAACAACACCGATAAAATAGAGCTTTTTCATTTTCATATATTCTTTACCTTACCACTGAGGACGTACCAGGTTGTGCATTCTTTCCCCTTTACAACTTTCAGAATGTGCGTCAGAGTGGTAGCTTCGTGCCTCAGGGGAGGTATGAAGTTACAGGGAACAAGCACATGACCGATATGCGTTCTGCCCCACAACCTGACTTCGGGTTAACGTGCGCGCCTGATCCGATGGACAAGAGTGAGTCTCACATCTTCGGCAAGACCGAGGATGCAGAGTTGGCCACGCCGCCCATCGGCTTCTGCGACGAATCCGAGAACCAGCGCAACGGGCCGCCGCCCGCCTGATCTTTACGCGAGCATAAAGCTCGCCTGCAAGCTGTCCGCACCCCAGAGGTCCGGACAGCTTTGCTCATTTGTGCCCCCGCTAGGAATCGAACCTAGATCATCGCGTTAGGAGTGCAACGTTCTATCCATTGAACTACAGGGGCGCTATAGCACGAGACTAGCACAAAACCGCGCACGGGGCGCGGTTTCAAGCTTTCCTTAATTGGCTATTATGCTGCGGGGAAAAGAGACTCGAGCTTCTGTTTATCAAAGCCAACAATGATCTCGTCATCAATCAGAATGACGGGAACACCCATCTGTCCGCTCTTCTGAATCATCTCCTGACGCTTCTCAAGGTCACTTGCAACATTGTGTTCCGTGTAGGGAACGTTGCGCTCCTTAAGGAACTCCTTCGTCATCTGACAAAAATGACACGTTGGTGTGCTGTATATAGTTACTTGCTTATCCATACGGTTTACGTTAGTTCGGTCAGTATAGCATAAGGGGTATGGGGATAACTCCCTATCGATGGCGCTCCTTTACGCCCTTTATATTGTCCTCGTGGTTAAGGCGTCCAAGGGCGGCAGTTCGGGATACTTCCCTATTCTTCTCCACCAAATCAACCTTCTCCTTGCGTAGGCGCTGGGTTAGGTCTGTGATACTGCGTCCAAGATCAAGCAACTTTCGTGAAAGGAGTTCAAGGCGGGTACGTGCCTCCCTCCCGTGCCCTTTTCCACCTTCAGCACGGCGCGTCACACTCTCTGCGTGTTGCGTAACAGAACGTAGGTCAGCTTGCACCTTCGCTTCGTCAGCTTTGAGCTCGGTTAGATTCCATTCTATTTGCTGCTTACGTCGTTTGGATTCTTCTATGATGCGTTCGGACTCACGAATCTTTTCGTTTGCGTCTTGAAGTTCAGCTTCAAGAGCATGACGTTTGGTGGCCTCGGTTCGGAGTTTGATCTCGTCATCGTGTTTACGACGCAAATCTTCCTCACTCTCTCTTCCTGCTTCACTTGCTCCTACTTCAGCACGACTGAGTTCAAGATCCGCTCTTCGCGTCTCTTCTTCAGCACGACGAAGTTCGTCTTTCTTGGTGGCTAGCTCGCGCTCATCCTGCTCAATCTGGCGCGCCAATTCATCGCGCTCTCGCTCCATTTGGTATACATCACTCATATAGCTATCGTATCACTTTCACGGGTGTGCGGAATACGAGAATCGAACTCGTGCCTGGTGCTTGGGAAGCACCCATTCTGCCACTAAACTAATTCCGCTTATCGCCAAATTCCAAACCATCCCAGAGCTTTCTTCCACCACGGAAGTGTGGGTGTGGTGGTAGCTTCTTTTGGTGGCACCACGATAATAACTTCTTCACCGGGACGTGCAACACCATACGTCTCACGAAGCGTTGCCTCGTGCCCACGTGGTGTATCAAGCTCGGCAAGGGAAGCCTTAAGCATCATCTCGCGCTCGTGCAAAATATGTAACTGCGCTTGAGTCTCACGACTTGCGTGGCGTGCAATCTCTTCTTTACGGTAGATACCAAATATTAAAAACACTAGCCATACGATGGTAAGGACCAGAACGGCGGTCAGGAGGTATTCTTTCAGGCGAGTCTGAGTTGGCTTACGTACCATGTCCCCCACAGTATACCGTGTGCTACCGGTCGGAATCCTGCACCATTTTCATAAACACATCCTGAGGAATCTCCATCTTGGAGTGCTCGCCACGACGTTTCTTTCCTTTCTTCTGCTTCTCCAGAAGCTTCATCTTGCGCGTGATATCACCCCCATAAAGGTACCCCGTAACATCCTTACGAATCGCAGAGACTGATTTAGAGGCAATAATGCGCCCCAGAGCTTCCGCCTGTATCTTCATCACAAACATCTGACGAGGGAGAATTTGCTGTAGCTTCTCAACCATGCGTTCCCCTTCTTCCTGCACACGTCTGCGGGCTACCACACGCGAGAACGCGGGAATAACTTCTTCAGCAACCAGGATATCAAGCTTCACCACGTCCGCAGGCCGGTCGTCCAAAAACTCATAGGACAACGACGCATACCCCGAGGATACGTTCTTCACGCGATCAAAGAATCCACGCATGAGCTCGCGAAGCGGCATTTGCGCCGTAAGCTCAATTCTTCCATCAAGGTGGGTCTCGGTATCCATAACGGCTCCCTCGTGATCATGGAAGAGTTGCAACAGTCCTGAAAGAGATTCAGGAGGGGTGATGAGTATCACTTTCACCCACGGTTCTTCAATTGAAACCACGTCACCAAATGGAGGAAACTTCGACGGCGTATAAATGGTCTCTCGTTTTCCATTCTTACTTGTAACGATGTAGGCAATGGTTGGAATGGTAACAATGAGGGTGAGTCCAAACTCTCTCTTCAATCGCTCCGTCACAATCTCAAGATGGAGCATGCCGAGAAACCCGCATCTAAATCCTCTCCCCAATACTCCAGACGACTCCTCTTCAAAGGAAAGTGAAGAGTCAGAGAGACGCAGACGCTCGAGCGCAAGACGCAGCTCCGAAAGATCGTCCTGACTTTCCGGATACACCGATGCCCACACAACGGGGCGAGGTCGTGCAAACCCGGGAAGCGCAAGCGTAGCACCGCGGTCAAACACCACCGTGTCACCAACCGCAACCACACCCGCTTCCTTAACCCCCGTTACCATGTAGCCTATTTCGCCTGCCGAGAGTGACTCAGTCGCCTTCTCGTCAGGCATGAAGATACCCGTCTCAAGAGCAGTGAACTTCTGGTTAGCTGCAGCAAACCGCAGTACGTCGCCCTTCTTTATGGAGCCATCAAACACACGAGCATACACCGCAATACCGCGATGTGTTGAGTATGAGAAATCAAAGATAAGTGCACGTGCGTCGCCTTCACCTACTCGAGGCGCTGGAACGCGATCAATAATTGCTTCAAGCAATTCTTCAACGCCCTCTCCTGTTCTTCCAGACACCGCAAGCACGGTTGATGGATCAACCGACAGAAGCTCGGCAAGTTCAAGTGACACGTCCTCAACGCGTGACGCGGGTGCATCAATCTTTGAGAGAACGGGAATAATGGTACAGCCGGCAGAACGCGCCATAGCGAGCGTGGTCAAGGTCTGTGCTTGCACTCCTTGTGTTGAATCAACGAGCAGAATAACTCCTTCAACGGCAGACAGAGCACGGGACACTTCATAGGCAAAATCGATGTGGCCGGGAGTATCAATCAGGTTGAAAATATAATCAACGCCGTCTCGGGCTTTGTACTCCATACGCGCCGGCTGCATCTTGATGGTGATACCGCGCTCGCGCTCAAGATCCATCTTGTCCAAAACCTGGTCACGCATCTTTCGTGCCTCAATGGTACCGGTACGCTCAAGAAGTCTATCCGCGAGGGTAGATTTTCCGTGATCAATGTGTGCAATTATGGAAAAGTTTCGTATCGGTTTATTCATTACTGCGTAGGACCGCCAAGAATAGTTCCTGAGGGTGGGAGTGCCCGTGTGGAGGTGAGTTTACGCAAGGATGCATAGAGATCCCTGAATTCCTTGTTCTCAAGCAGAACAAGGACTGCCGCCGACACGATTAACCCCACCATACCAGCCACAGCGCCCTGCGTGAAGACCATGAGCAAACTGGAGAGTGGTGCGATGTTCCCGGTGAACGCAAGTACGCCATAGGCTGCAGACCCGCCAAGGATAGCTGCCCCCAAACCTTCAAAGAGCGGACGGATGAGTGAGGAACCGACGCCGGGTGCAATTTCCTTGAGGGTCACGAACGCAACCACACCCATAACGAGTTGCCCGAGCGTCGCACCGAAGGCAATGAGCAGAACTTCTGTGCCCGGCACATCAGCCACACGGAACAACTCCTCCATGAAGTGCTGGGTGATTGGGTAGGCTGCACCGATGGTGAGCGCGCCCCACGCGCCAATGACCGAAACAATAAGTCCACCAAGTTGAATAAAAAACGGATTCCATGTTCGCTCCGCGGCGTAAAACGCACGAGATGCAAGCAGCACAAATCCTTGTGCTACAAGCGCAATGACGAGCATCGCAAGCACTGCGGCAGTAAGGCGTGTTGCGTCCCAGTCAAACGCACCCGAACCCAAAATGATTCGGACGATGTGTGCACGAAGCACGAT
>CAZPVV010000002.1:8231-25976 GCA_964590505.1 uncultured Candidatus Saccharibacteria bacterium
CCGAACTCATCACCAGCGCCATTGAGCGTGGTGCCGAATCCATAACAACACTGCGAATCACCTCTCCCTTTGGCCAGACCAACCTTGGGAACATGCGGGCTTCTGATACTACCGGGAAGTGAATACCGACATGGAGTAGCGCGCCCGCCACAACTCCCGCTCCAATACCTATAAGTCCATAGGTTGGATATAGAAACACAGTTCCGCCAATAATGCCGAGATTGTAGAGGACTGGCGAAAGCGCAAAGAGAAAGAACTTGCGTTCAATTTGTGTGACTGAAGTTAGAATTCCAGACAATCCAAGAAGTAATGGTTGCACCAGTAGCAGTCGTACCAAAAGTACGAATGCTTCTGAGTCAGGCGACGTTATGAAGCCAGGGAAAAGTGCAAAGAGAATTTCTGGTGCAAGCACCGCAAGCACCGCACTCAATCCCCCGCCAACCAAGAGCAGGAATGACGTGGTTTGTGAGATGAGTTCACGCGCATCCTTTTTCCCTGCGTGCGCAATGCGCGGAATGAGCACATACGCAGACACGAGTGACGCGACAAGCGCAAACACCAAATCAGGAATTTTGAATGCTGCGTAATAGAGATCAAGGGTCTGACTTGCACCAAACGTGTGTGCAAAGATGCGATCACGCAGGAGTGCAAGGAGTTGTGCAGCGAGTGTGAGCCCCGCAAGCAAGTACGCGGCCTGGTGGAGGCCGCGTACCGGTGCTGTTAGTTTCCCGAGAATCTTGCTCACCATGGTGGGTTAGCGCCCGGTAGCAGGTTGAGTGGTTGTGTCTGAGACAGGAATCTGTGGAATACCGAGGGCGCCGAGCCTTGAGGCTGGGAACGGATTCTTTCCAGCACGTAGTGACGCCAAGTCAGGAGCCACCGATGCTGCGTTTTCAGCAGAGAGTGCGGCTACCGCTTCAAGCTGTGCAATTGCCTGATCGTTCTGCTTTGCCGTTGCGTATGCTACGGCCAAGAAGAATCGTGCGTTTGCATACTGTGGATTGATTTCAACCGCCTTTGCAAGTGCTGCAATAGCTCCCTGCGTGTCCCCTGTTCCTGAGCGAAGAATACCAAGCTGGAAGAGCACTACAGGATCGTTTGGCGCAAAGTATGCGGCAGCCTCAGCAGCCTCTAGTGCTTCACGTGCCTTGCCTTGGGACACCTGGAGTTGTGATAGCAAGAAGATTGCCTGCGTGTAGTCACGCTTCAATCCAATTGCTTGCATAAGGTATTCCTCTGCAGCAGGAGCGTTTGATTGCGCAATCTCAAGCTGGGCCAAGATGAACGGCAAGGTTGGGTTTGATGGATTCAACTTCATGGCCTCCGCGTATGCGGTCTTTGCGTTGTCGTATGCGCCATCAATCTTAAGCGGCACAACGGTCTGGTATACGTTTCCAAGAAGGGTCCAGTTCTGGTAGTTATTTGGACCCAGTTTGGTTGCGGTGAGTGCAGCTTCAATAGATGCCGAGAGTGCTGCCTGGAATCGCTGTTGAGCTTCTGCAGGAGCCAAGGTCGTATCTGCGGCAATTTGGTTCATGCGTGCAGTTCCAATAGTTGCCACAAGCTGGTACGCACGATCGCTTGGTGCAAAAAGTATTGCCCTTCCTGCAGCTGCTTCAGCAAGGGTAAGGTCTCCCTTTCCAATTGCCTGAGCACCTTCTGCATACGCCACCTCAGAGAGGTATCGGTTAACGACAGCGTACGCCGCAAGGACACACGCAAGAAGGAGGAGGGTCAGAGCGAAGACAATTACAAATCCAACACGTGGGTTGCGTGAGAAGATGACGCCCCACTCATGTCGCTCCTTTCCGTGACGCAGTGTTGAGATAAACACACCGATCATGAGGAACCCAGCAACCAGTACCGCGGGACCAGGGACCGTGAAGACCGAAAGTCCAAGCACATAGAGTGCACCTGTGAATGAAGCGATAGATACATAACGGACGAACGGATCGCTTGGTGCACGGAAGAGTAGTGAGCGAAGTCCGACCCACAAGAAGAGACCCAGGAACGCAAGCCATGCAAGAGCGCCGAGCACACCGGTCGTTACAAACGATGTAGGGATGAGTCCAATACCTGACGTGAAGTCTACGTTCCAGAATACGGTTTCGTTGAGGCTTCGGTCACGGAACTTAAGCCACTGACTGCCAAAGGTATTTGGTCCTGAACCAAAGATAGGTGAAGACGCGTAGGTGTGACTTCCAACATCAAACGTTGATTGCCAAGACGGACGGACATCAAGGAAGTTTGCGCCAACGGCAGCTGAAAGTGCGCTTCCAATCGTTGATCCACCGATCAGGAAGAAGAGCGCGACGATGAGCGTAACAAGTGGCACACCAAGAGATTTCGCGTCTCCATGTCCGTGATGAACTTCGGTCTCAGCATCAAGGGTGGCAACTCCATCAAGATCACCCTCATCCACTCCACCCCTGCGGTGCATGATTGCCTCAATAAAGAGACCAAGGGCAACAAGAGCGACCAGCGCCCAGACCAGTACCGAGTTAACGATTGCAATGACGACAAGTCCAACGACTCCTGAAACCAGAAGTGCGGTGCGAATATTTTTGCGAGGAGAGAGGAAACGTGACGCAAGCAAGATGAGAGAGACACCAAGACCAACCAACATACCAAGGTCGGAAAAGGAACCAACGATGTTTGTGGTTGCTGAGAGTGTGGAAGGAGAGAGCTTTGCAATCACCAATATGATCACCTCTGACACCAGTACCAACCCAAACGCAACTGCGGCAACTTTGAAGAAGATCTTGAACTGGTCAGCCCGGCGTAGTGCGAGAGCTGCAAGGGTGCCGAAGAGTGCAAGAATGAGCACAAACCCAAAGGTGTCCGCTTCCATCTGATTTCCGAAGAAAGATGCGCGAAGACCTGCACCCGAGAATAAAGAGGAGAGCAGGTAGGCAAGCGGTACCAACCATAGAGCACCAATCAAAAGTGCTGGAGGCACGATAACGTTTCCACGTGTAAGGCGAGCGAGAATAAAGAGCACAAGCGCAATAAGTCCTCCCATAGCAAGGATAGATACCTTGGTATACAGGAATGGAATAGTGGTTGATGGAACAAATGCTACTGCGGCGAGTAGTCCTGAAACAGCGAGAACCCAAATTGCTGCACTATCAAACGAAAAGCGTCGCTGGGCGACCGAACCCGATGTTGTCTCTTGCATACGTATATATGAATGCCCTCTTGGTAATACCTACTAGTATAACGTACCCATTTTGCATGAAGTTCCAAGGCGGGGATATGAAAAAACCCATCCGTGAGGATAGGTTTTTTCATATACGAGACCGGTCCGATAAGCCGAATTCTGTATCTGCCCGAAGGCAGACGACGACCATCTATCTGGGATGCTTGTTGCCAAGCACCTCAAGCGGCGCTCCCTAAAAGGGCACGGCCTTGCACAGAGGTAAGGATTTAGCCGTTTCAGTCCGACATCGCTGTCGGCCCACTCTACTGGAGAGTCCCTATCCTTTCGGAATTGGGCGTTTCTGCTCGCACCTCGCGGATCGCTCCGTGCGGGGGTTACCCGCTACCCTGCTGCTCGTTGCCGAGCCTGTGTTCGGACTTTCCTCTATACGATTGCTCGTACAGCAGTCGTCTGGACCGGTCCCTAGATTATACCTTAAATTGCCGGCAAGTCCACAACACTCCCTACAACCCATCCGTGCTCTCGGGCATACCCTGCTCTGGTCTCAAGTACGTAACGCACCAGTTCTGGCGGGTAGAAACTCTCGGGGTATGTGTCAGGAGACACACTATGCTCAATACCAAGAATGGTACCGTCGTCAGCGAGCCAGAGAATATCAATTGAGGTCAACATCTCATGCATCCAGAATCCGTAGCGGTCTGCTTTTGGAAACACAAACAGCATGCCGTAGTTGTCGGGAATAACTGCACGTCCTGAAAGTCCACGTTCTTGTTTTAATTGCGTGTCTGCAATTTCAAACGTCATCTCACTTTCTACGGTGGTGAGTGGAGCTTCTTTCTTTAGTATCTGAGAGAAAGACAGAAACACCACACCTATAAGTATGAGCGTTGCGCCGAGGATGAGAAATTTATATTTCTGAAAGATGCTCATTGCGGTGGGTCGACGACGACGTTCGAACTTTATCGGTTCCAAAGAGGGTCACCACAAAGCTCGTGTCGCAGCTCAGATGGTTTGACGATCATCCGGAGGAAGCGACCACGCTTCTGGACACAATTCGAGCGATCAAGATCCAGTGTACCGCGCCAGAGACTCCGCCCGCAGCACAGAAGTTGATTGAAGTCCCCGAAGTCCCCGATGTCCCGGCAGACCAGTGTTTGTGTCCGCACTGTCCTGGGAAAATGGCTGCATAAAGGAAACCCGTCGGACGCATGGCGCGGCCGACGGGGGCGCTTCCTTACCATCTCCTGAAAGCGAGGCACGCGTCTGTTTGGAATAGCTGCCGCAAGCCCAGACGCGACTTTGGGTGCTCGGACTTACTGGGCGGTGAACAATCGCATGATGCAATCCTCCCTATGAACCAACACCAGACGTGCTGGGTTCACACTAAAGATAGCGTATGTGGGTTTTGTCGCAAGCAAACCTTAAGTATTAGTCTAAGTATAAAAAGCCCCTCGGTAGTTCCGTCTTGCGACGGCTTTCCGAGGGGCGGCTAACGAGCGCCAAGTCACCTTGCGATGTGACGCTCTCAACTGAAATCGAAGGGCAGGTGAAACGAACGGAAAGACTGCGTTCGCTCCAGGAAACCGAGTCGTAGCAGATCAACTGTGCATCAGCTTCTCTTGCGAGATTTCCCTTACGGGAAGAACCTGGACTCGGGCTCAACGAGGTAATGAGCCCCGTTGGGCAGGGATGCCTCCCTGTCTTTCGCCAAACAAGTAAATGCTACACCCGAGCCGGGAGTAGTCAAGTATTTGCCCACTATCCACACCCGAGTGTCTCAAATGACGTCAAAACGCCCCCTTGACGGACCTGGCGGAGGCGGAGAGATTCGAACTCTCGAGACCCTTTCGAGTCTGCCGCCTTTCCAAGGCGGTGCACTAGACCACTATGCGACGCCTCCGTAGCAACCGTTATAGCACTATTACCCTCGTCCAAGAAGCGCAGCCACACGCTCCTCAACAGGAGGGTGTGTTGCAAACAACTTATTCACAAACTTCCCGGCGTTTGCTCCAAACGGGTTACTAATGAAAAGGTGTGCGGTTGCGTGGTTTGCCGTGTGCATGGCTCCCCCATAGCCAGCAATCTTCTGGAGTGCCGAGGCAAGTCCTTCGGGATACCGGGTAAGGAGAGCACCAGATGCGTCAGCTAGAAACTCACGTCGCCTGGAAACCGCAAGCTGAATAAGCTGGGCCGCTATAGGAGCCAAGATGATACCAGCAATCGCAACAACCATGAGGAGTGCGTTTCCCTTTCCATTATCTCGATCTCCTCCTCCATGAAATGACATGCGCAAGAAGATGTCGGCAATTATCGCAATGAATCCTGCAAGCACCACCGCAACCGTCATCACCAACATATCTTTGTTCTGAATATGTGAGAGCTCGTGCGCAATCACACCTTCAAGTTCCTGACGGTTCATCATTCCGAGAAGTCCGGTCGTGGCCGCCACCACCGCGTGCTTCTCATCACGTCCCGTCGCAAACGCGTTAGGCGCGGGATCATCAATGACGTAGAGCTTAGGCATCGGGAGACCCGCAGCAATAGAGAGGTTTTCGGTGACGGTGTAGAAGTCAAAGAATTCCTCACGCGTTGCGGGGTGCGCCTTGGTCATGGAGAGCACCAGCTTGTCGGAGAACCAGTAACTTCCTACATTCATGAACAGCGAGAAGATCACCGCACCATAGAGAATAGCGGGACTATCGTAGTACCAGGAGACTGCCCACCCCACCAGAATAACCAGCGTAAAGAAACCAAGCATAAGTGCCCAGGTCTTCCATACGTTTTCTGTGCGTTCTTGATAGAGGGTAGCCATACAAGATTAGTGATGATCATTTATCCTCTCTTAATAGTTCCTCCACGGAATTCTTAAAATGCTCAAAGTGCGAATGCTGGGCCCTTTCAACCAATTGCAGCCAATTGACTTCTCCCTGCATAAATACTTGAACTTGTGTTCCATCCTCCTCAATATAACTTGCTTTCGAGCTAATCGTGCGTAATTCTTCGGCAATTTTTTCTAACTCTTCAAGTGAGTACTTCGTCCTAAGTTCAGAAACGATAATTCCGTCTTCGTGACCAGCCAACTCAGGCGCTTCCTTTATCGTATTCCTAGCCTCTTCCAGCAACGGATACAATTTATTTCTCAAGTCACGAATACCAACGTCATACGCCTCTCCTTTTGAGCTCACCTCAAAGCGAGGGCGTTCGCTCATAGTTAGAACGCAACCTTCACCGCGTCACGTGCTGCAGCCTCAGACTCCGCAAGTTCAAACAGATCCATCTTCTTGAATGAGAACATTCCCCCGATGAGATTTCCAGGAAACTGCTCAAGGCCGGTGTTGAGCGCCATAACGTTCTGGTTGTAGAAACGACGAGCTGCTTGGATTTTGTCTTCGGTGTTTGCAAGTTCCTTCTGAAGCTCAAGGAAGTTCGTGTTGGCCTTAAGGTCCGGGTATGCCTCGGAGATAGCAAAGATAGACTTCAGTGCTCCGGTCAACATGTTCTCGGCCTGCGCATGTTCTTCAACAGACTGCGCACCCATAGCAGCTGAGCGTGCTTTAGTAACATTCTCAAATGCAGAAGCCTCGTGTGCCGCGTATCCCTTCACGGTCTCAACTAGGTTAGGGATAAGGTCATAGCGACGCTTCATCTGCACCTCAATATCTGACCATGCTTCTTTTGCACGGTTAACCAGAGACACAAAACCGTTAAAGGCGAATATTACCCACAGCACAACGAGTGCGAGCACTCCAAGAACGATGTATAGGATAGTCATATACTTCTATTGTATGAACTCATTTTATAAACACAAGAGCCGCTCGTTTGAGCGGCTCTTGTGTACTTAGAATCCCATTCCTCCCATGTCTCCCATGTCAGGCGATGCACTCTTTGGCTCAGGAATATCCGCTACCGCAGCTTCCGTCGTAAGGAAGATGGCGGCGGCTGATACCGCGTTCTCTACCGCGCTTCGGGTAACCTTCACCGGATCAATAATTCCGGCTTCAGCCATGTCCTCCACTTCAACGCCCGCAAGAGCGTCGTAGCCTGCAAAGCCTTTGGCACTCTGAACTTTCTCCACAATCACGTCAGCGTTATCTTTTCCGCAATTGAGAAGAATCTGACGAAGGGGAGCCGCGAGCGCTCGTGACACAATCGCAAATCCTGCTTCCTCATCTTTAGAATCAAAGTCCCATGATTCTGGATCAAGCAGACGAGACACTTTTGCAAGCGCGGTACCTCCTCCAGGCACAATACCTTCCTCAATAGATGCTTTGGTTGCCTTCACCGCGTCATCAATCTTATCTTTAAGATATTTCATCTCGGTCTCGGTTGCAGCACCCACACGAATGACGGCGACGCCTCCCGTGAGTTTTGCGATACGTGCCTCAATGTTTTCCCGATCAAAGGATGATTTGGTCTGATCAAGAATCGCTTCCAGTTGCTTTACGCGAGACGCGACACCTTCCTTCTTTCCCTTTCCTCCAACAAACACGGTCGTTTCCTTGGTTGCAATCACACGCGTTGCGCGACCAAGCATAGAAAGCTCAGCACTTTCAAAGGAGTGTCCCGTATCACTTGAGATAACAATACCTCCGGTAATAGCGGCAATGTCGGCAAGCATTTCTTTCTTGCGATCACCAAAACCTGGAGCCTTTACGGCAAGTACGTTGAACGTCCCGCGCAGTTTGTTCACGACAAACGTTGCAAGTGCGTCTCCTTCAACATCTTCAGCGACAATCACGAGCTCTTTACGCCCTGCCTGCGCAACTTTCTCAAGAAGCGGAACGATCTCCTGTACGTTTGCAATCTTGCGGTCGGTAATAAGGATGTAGGCATCCTTCATCTCAGCTTCCATGCGCTCAGGGTTTGAGACCATGTATGCAGAAATGTATCCCTTATCAATTTGCATACCTTCAACTACCTCGTAGGAGAGTTCCATGCCCTGAGACTCTTCAACAGTGACCACACCGTTCTTGCCCACCTTATCAATGGTGTCAGCAATAATTGCGCCGAGTTCTTCGCTTTCTGCAGAGATTGTTGCTACCTGGCGCACGTCCTGCTTGCCGGCAACGGGGCGGGACATTTTCTTAAGCTCAGCAACGGCCGCTTTACCTGCCTGCTCCATACCGGAGCGAATAGCCATTGCGTTTGCGCCTCTCGTGAGGTTCGCAAGTCCCTCGTCAACGAGCGCCTCCAATAGCACGGTTGCGGTTGTGGTGCCGTCTCCCGCGCCATCGTTCGTCTTACTAGCAACCTCCTTCACAATCTCCGCACCCATGTTTTCAAACTTGTCCTTGAAGGAGATTTCTTTTGCGATAGACACGCCATCGTTGGTGATGCGTGGACCACCATAACTCTTCTCAAGCACCACGTTACGACCACGAGGTCCAAGCGTTACCTTTACAGCACGCGCCGCTTTCCCCAGGCCCGCATGAATGGCCTTACGTGCGTCTTCACCAAAGAGGATTTGTTTTGCCATAGAGTTTTGAATTAGCTACCAAGGACTGCAAGCACATTTGCTTCTGAAAGGATGTAGTACTCAACCCCATTTACCTTCACCTCATCAAACCCATACTTAGAGAAAAGAATGGTATCTCCCACCTTAACCTGCATAGGAAGAAGATCTCCGTCGTCATAGCGACCAGGTCCGACTGCAATAACGGTTCCTTTAGACGGACGTTCCTTATCAACGGTCTCAGGGATAATGATGCCTGAAGCGAGCGTCGTCTCTCCTGCCTTGTCTGCTGGCTGAACAAGAATGCGATCACCAAGCGGTTGCACCGGTACGGTTTGTTTTGCCATAGCAATATAAAAGATAGCTTCTAGTAAGAGCGTAGGGTTTTGTGCCCAACTTCGGTCGCAGAGTGCGTCCGATGTGTGGTCATTATGAATTAAGGAGCAGTCTGGTCAAGGGTTTTGACCTTTTGCATACCCTCCCGCTTCATGGTAGTCTTCTGGGCACAGATGGAGACTCTCAAGGCGATACTGCCGTACATAGAAATAACTCTCTCCCTACTCCTTATTATAGGTATCGTGCTTCAACAGCGCGGTGCCGGACTTGGAGGAGCTTTTGGAGGAGACAATTTCGCATCGACGTTTTACAAGCGCCGTGGAGCGGAGAAATTCCTGTTCAACACAACTATTGTGATTGCGCTTTTGTTCGTCGCGTCAGCTATCGCCGGATTCCTCATCTCATAAGGAAATCATGCGCTACAGCTGGAAACAGCTCTCACAAGCAAACCAAGGGCCACGGACCATACCACTTATAAGTGGTGTCGTGAACTACGTACGCCAACTCCCTCCTGGAGATCAATTGATCGCTAGTATTCTTGGTGGGTTGGTTGCCCTTTCTCTGCTTGCGGGATTGTTTGGGTTAGAGCGCACCTTCCTTGTTGTGGAGCCTGCATATGGGGGTGCATTCACCGAAGGAGTTGTGGGGACACCACGCTTTGTGAATCCACTCATTGCGCTTTCTGACGCTGACCGTGATCTTGCAAAACTCACCTACGCAGGCCTCATGGGCACCCGCGGAGATGGAAGCCTTGAGCCTGTGCTTGCCGAAAGCTACAGCGTGTCTGAGGACGGCAAGATATACACGTTTATTCTGCGACCCGGCATTACGTTCTCAGACGGAAGCCCGGTAACCGCAGACGATGTGGTGTTCACGGTTGAGAAAGCACAGGATCCGGGCCTTAAGAGTCCTGAGCTTGCAAACTGGGCGGGTGTGAAAGCAGAAGCGGTTGATGCACGCACCATCCGCTTCACTCTGCCTCGTGCGTACGCACCGTTCCTTCAAGACACGACGCTTGGCATATTGCCTGCGCGCCTCTGGAGAGACGTGACGAATGCTGAGTTCCCCTTCTCACCACTTATGAGTACACCAGTAGGTGCGGGTCCATTCATGGTTGATAGGGTTACACGAAGTAAAGAGGGTGTTATCACCGAATACACGTTCAAGAGCTTTAAGGGATATGCGCTCGGACGACCATACCTTGATAACATCCGGTTCGTGTTTGTTGACGAAGAGAGCGACCTTGAGTTAGCACTTCAAAACAAGCGGGTTGATAGTGGTTATGGTGTCGCTCGCGAGGGTGCCCTCACCGCTCCCTATGCACGAATCTTTGGCGCATTCTTTAATGCAAACCAGAATCCCGTGTTTAGTGAGTCTGCAGTACGCCATGCGCTCTCTCTTGCGATAGACCGCAGCGCAATCACCCAGAGCATTCTTGGCGGGTACGCGAGCCCCATCATGGGTCCGGTCCCCCCAGGCTCGGGTATTGAAACCACACCCGAGCCCGTTCTTGAAAATCGTATTCAAGCAGCCGCTGATGTCCTCACGGACGCAGGGTGGAAGTACGACGAGGAAGCACGTATTTGGGACAACCCTAAAGTTGATGCCGAACTACGCGTGACCCTTCGCACCTCAAACGTGCCTGAGCTTAAGCTCGTTGCACAACAGGTGCAGTCAGACTGGGCATCACTTGGGGTTCCAACGTCTCTTGAGTTGTTTGAGCCAGGAGACCTCACCCAGAACGTGATTCGTCCTCGTGAGTATGAAGCACTCCTCTTTGGTATGGTGGTGGGTCGTGATCAGGACCTCTTTGCCTTCTGGAGTAGTTCAGAGCGTAGTGACCCGGGACTCAACATTGCGCTCTATGCCAACAGTACGGTAGATGCCCTTCTTGAGCGGGTACGCACCGAACAGAACAACGAGACGAGACTCAAAGATCTTGCTACACTAGAGGAACAGATAGCAGGTGACTACCCAGCCGCGTTCACCCACGCACCCGATTTTGTTTATGCGGCACCCAAGGGCATACACGGCATAGAGCTTCCGCAGATTGCCTCCCCTTCAGACCGTTTTGCAAACGTCGCGGGCTGGTACCGGTACACTCAGGAAGTCTGGCCGTTCCTCGCCAAGAAGTAATTTTTCGTAGCACGATGTGTAGCAACTACATATCAACGCTTTAACAACACTTTATAACTATTCATTCATTATGACTGCAGCACCCGCGCCCGCACCGGCGCCTTCATCCCCCCCACCACAACACGGCCCTCGTCCTGAGGGAGAGCGACCACCTATGCGTCCTCGTGGCGGTAATCGCCCACAGCGCACCGGTGGCAACGGCCCGCGCCCACAAGGCGGACAGGGTCGCCCTGGTGGCGTCACGCGCCAAATTAGGCGCACCCTTCGCCGCCCTAACGGCCCTTCTTCCCAGAGCACCCAAAAGAAGGCTCCTGACTACTTCCCTGAAGACCCCGGACCAAACGTGGTACGTATCGTGCCACTTGGCGGTGTTGAGGAAGTGGGACGCAACATGTTCTGTGTTGATGCAAACGGTGACATCTTCGTCTTTGACGTTGGCTTCCAGTTTGTCTCTGAAGACACCTCTCCTGGTGTTGACTACGTGCTTCCAAACACGGCGTATCTAGAAAAGAACAAACATCGTGTACGTGGCGTGTTCATCACACACGGACACCTTGACCACATCGGTGGTATTCCGTTCTTGATGAATCGCTTTGGTAACCCACCAATCTACACACAGAACCTTTCAGCGATCATGATCGCTAAGCGCCAGGAGGAATATCCTGACATGCCGAAGCTTGAAATCATTACGGTTGAGCCAGGAAGCACCCGCACTATTGGTAACACCAAAGTTCAGTTCTTCCCCGTCACACACTCCATTCCAGACTCTATGGGTATTGCTATCAGCACTCCCTACGGCAATGTGATTGCAACCGGTGACCTTAAGCTTGACCACAACGACGGCATCCCTACACCTGAGGAAACCAAGAAGTGGGGCGCACTTGGAAAGGAGAAGAACCTCTTCTTCATTGCAGACTCTACGAACGCTGAACGTGATGGATTCTCCATGCCTGAGCGCAAAGTGCATGAGACCCTTGAAGACATCATCAAGACTGTTTCTGGACGTCTCGTCATCGGAACCTTCGCGTCTCAGTTTGAGCGCATGATTCGCATCATTGAGATCTCTGAGAAACTTGGAAAGAAGATTGTGACTGAGGGTCGCTCTATTAAGACGAACTTGGAGATCGCACAGAAGACGGGTCTTCTAAAGGTTGATAAATCTATTTTCATCCCAGCCCAAGAGATTGGTGACTACCCTCCTGATAAGGTCATCATCCTTGCGACAGGAGCCCAAGGAGAGGAGTTTGCAGCCCTCATGCGTATTGCAACCAAACAGCACAAGAACATTGTGCTCAACGAGCGCGACACGATTGTGCTCTCTTCTTCGGTCATTCCTGGAAACGAGATTGCGATTCAGCGCTTGAAGGATAACCTCTACCGCGCAGGAGCTACTCTCATTCACTACCGTTCTTCCGACGTCCATTCAACCGGACACGGAAACACGGGAGAGCTTGTGTGGATTAACCAACAGGTGGGTGCGAAGTTCTTCATGCCTGCCTACGGGTACTACTCCATGACCAAGTGTCATGCAAAAGCAGTTGAGCAGGCAGGACGCCCGCGAGACACCATCGTTATTGCAGACAACGGCAACGTGATTGATGTGATTGATGGTGAGCGACTCTTTGTACACAAAGAGAAAGTCCCTTCATCTCCACTTATCGTTGATGGATTTGCAATCGGCGATATGCAGGAGGTAGTCATTCGCGATCGCCAAATGCTTGCGAAGGACGGTATGTTCGTCATCATTGCTACGGTAAACCTTAAGACAGGTAAGCTTCGTAAGTCTCCGGACATCATTTCCCGCGGCTTCGTGTATCTGCGCGAGAGCCAGGACATGTTGAACCAAGCACGACTTCTTATTAAGAAGACCGTTGAAGACTCAACACGTGGTATGAATCCAGTTGACCTTGATTACGTTAAGAATCAACTCTCCGACACGGTTGCTGGGTTCCTGTTCTCAAGGACCAACAAAGCACCGATGGTCATTCCCGTTCTGATCGGCGTCTAGCGATTACAAAAGAGCTCCATCCGGAGCTCTTTTGTTTTGACTCGGTGCTACACTACTCACTAATGTCACCGCGCATTGCGCTCACGCTCAGCAACTTCTTTAGTGCTGCACAATTTTTCGTTGTGTTGTATGTTATTGCGTCCTATCTGGCGACCCTCATACCAGAGAGTGCAACGGGATTCGTTATCGCGGGAGGTGCGTTTCTCACCCTCACTATCTTTCCTTTTGTGCCTGAGTTGGTGCGAAGAGTTGGATTGCGTCCACTCTTGCTCGGTGCAACAGCCATAGCTTCAAGTGCGCTTCTCTTCATGGCGTTTGTGCCGAGCGCGGTTGCGGCCATTCTGCTTACTCTTATCTACTGCATGTTGCAGCCAATCATTTCCTATTTCTATGATTTGTTGCTTGAGGCCACCATTACAACCGAGGATGAGACCGGACGTATTCGAACGATCTTCCTGACCGTCTCCAACTTTGCGCTCGTGCTTGCTCCCCTCATAATTGGACTTCTTCTTGAAAACACGAACGCCTATTGGCTGGTACTCGTTGTCGCGTCTGCGCTTTTTGTACCGTTCCTGTTCTTTATTACAAGCGTAAAGCTACCAGAGGGCGAAGCTCCCCACTTCTCACATATTGTTGAAGTGTGTCGGTGTTTGTTGCGTGATCCAGACTTGTTTGCGGTAAGTGTGGCGATGGTGACGCTCCAGTTTTTCTATCACCTCGCTCCCTTCTTTGTGCCTCTCTACCTGCATGGGGTGCTCGGTATTCCATGGAGCGAATTAGGTTGGATATTTGCGGTGATGTTGTTACCTTTTCTCTTGCTTGAATACCCTGTGGGCTGGCTTGCTGATCGTGTGTGGGGAGATCAGGAGATTATGGCGATGGGATTCTTTATTCTTGGAACCGGGTTTGCGTCTCTTGCCTTTGTTTCTGTACTCACACCACTCATCTCCATTGTTATTGTGCTTGTAGTAACGCGAGTGGGCGCGGCGCTTGCTGAAGCCACGGTTGAAACGCACTTCTTTAGGCGCGTATCAGAGAAAGATGCAAACTCAGTTGGCGTGTTTCGTATGATGCGCCCTGTTGGTGCACTCACCGCCCCACTAGTTGGAAGTCTACTTCTCTATACCAGTTCATACGCTATGCTCTTTTTTGTAACGGGTATTGGGATTATTGCTGTTGGTGTTGCCGGAGCACTCTCTATCAAGGATGTACGTTAATCAGGGAGCTGGTAGAGAGAACCTTTCTTTTCAATAAGTCTCTCTCGTAAGAGGTTCGTAAGCTGCGCGTCTATGTGCTCGGTGCGTAGTGGATACAGTGTCCGAAGTGCGCTTCTTGTTTTTGATCCCTCTACGAGAGCCTTTAGAATCGCGCCGCGCGCTTCTCTGTTTGAGCCTTTAAATGCAGATTGCTTTGTGTATCCCTTCTTTTTTGTATTAATGCGCACTCCACTTCGTTTCAGATGGCTTCCGTAGTCCATAAGAGCGGCATACCACTCCCGTGCTTCCCCTTTGGGCAATACTTTGGCTACCACTGCAATAACCTCCTTATCAGGTATGTCAGTTCGGTCTGCAAAAAAGTGGTGAGTGATTGCGGTACGAATGTTGGTTTCAAGTATGACTACATCATCGTTGTATGCAAACACGCGCACCGCACCTGCCGTATAGGGGCCAACGCCAGGTAATACTGAAAGATCTTTCGGGAACCTTCCATTGTATTCGCGAACAACTGCCTTCGCCGCTTCGTGTAGCTGGCGAGCACGCCGGTTATAGCCAAGCCCTTGCCACACTTTCAACACATCCCGGAGGGGAGCTTGTGACAACTCATGCACCGTTGGAAAACGCGAGAGGAACGCCTGGTAGTACGGAAGCACTCGCTCAACTTGAGTTTGCTGAAGCATAACTTCAGACACAAGAATCCGATACGGATTACGTGTCTTTCTCCAAGGAAGGGTGTGCCTTCCTTCTTTCTTATAGAACGCCCATACTGTTTTCCTAAACGTGGCTTTCGTCATGCACGACCGTTACGATTGGTCGCTCAGGCACGACAAAGATAGCGAGGATATAAATGAGAATACCGGGCACTACACCTGTTGCGATAAGAATGATGAGGTAGATAAGGCGTACGAGAACGGGGTCGGTATCAAAATACTCACCCACTCCTCCTAAAATACCCGCAAGTATTTTGTTCTCTTTGCTTCTATAGAGTCGTTTGATCATATAGATAAGTATATCAAAACTAGAATTCGTATACAGCGTCTTTGCGCTCCACGACTACCTTCCATCCGTGGCGCTTCGCGTGGCGCAGAAGCCCCTTGCTTGGATTGAAAGCAATAGGCGTATCAACCAACTCAAGCATGGCGATATCGCTTTCCGTGTCTCCAACACCAATAGAATTATGAAATGACAATCCTTCTTTCTTAATAGCTCTTTGAAGCACCAACCCTTTATTCATAATGAGATGTTCGTCCACGATGTCTCCGGTAAAGCGGCCAGTTGCGCCGGTGTCATAGAAGATGCCGTATGACTTATCGAATCCCAGTTCATACCCAAACCCGTCCACAATAAACTTTGGTGAGCGCGACACCGCAAGCAAGAAGTACCCTTCGCTCTTAAGACTCTTGATAAGGTCACGCGTGTACTGATACACGCGATCCTTCTTAGTCTCAATAATTTCACCAGCAACGTCCGCAACCTCGCCATACGGAATACCTTTTGCGTATTTCCCAAAAGCCTCTACGACTTTATTAATATAGGTGTCATAACCCGTTCTCTTAGCTTTCCACTGCTCCTCTGCTTTTGCATATGATTTGCGAGCGTCCTTTGGAAAGAGACCGCGCAGGATAAGTTCATCAACCAGATCAATAAGGAGCGACGTACGGAAGACCGTCCCGTCTATATCAAATACGGCAACCGATTGTCCTTTTACCATTCCCTTATGGTACCAAATCCTATTTCGCTCGTGGCCAGTGCAGGCGGGCAGGCGGATAGAGCTTCGTAAGGGGATGGTTCTCGCATTCGTGAGGAATGGCGTTACACACATACCGCCCATACAGAACCAGCCCGTTGTTCACATACTTCCAATCTTCCTTTGGAAACAGCTGTTCTAGGTCTTTGGATATCTTGGTGAGTTCGGTGTGGTCAGAAAGGTCAAAACGAATCGCAAAACGCCTCACATGAGTGTCGGTTGGAATACCCTCCCAGATATCATAGAGCTCCCCGAGCACTACATGGGCCGTCTTGTACGCAACTCCGGGAAGTTCGGTCAGCTCGCCTTCCGTTTTGGGAACAACGCCACCAAACTTCTCAAGCAGAAGCTTCGCGGAATTAATAATGTACTTCGTCTTACTTTGGTGGAATGTAATGCGTGCGGTCTCGCGCGAAAACACATCAGGGTCTGCGTGTGCAAAATCAGCGACCGACACATACTTCTTCCACAAAGTATCCGTCACCGCATTCACCTTCTTATCCGTACACTGTGCTGAAAGAATCACGCTCGCGACGAGTTGAAAGGGTGTCGTATAGGTAAGTTCTGTTTTTGGCGTTGGGTAGGTTTGCTTCAGGTATGCAAGTATCTGGCGCGCCCGCTCTTTACGCTCTTTCAACGTCTCTGGGCTCATGCACCGATAAACACCTTAAGATCAGCAAGTACCTCTGTTGCGTGCGTCTCTGGCTTCACGCCTTCATAAACTTTGGCGATAACACCTTCGGGATTAATAAGGAATGAGGTACGCATAATTCCCTCATACTCGCGTCCCATAAACTTCTTTGGTCCCCACACCCCATACGCATTCACCACCTCCTTGTTTTCATCAGCAAGGAGCGGAAACATAAGGTGGTATTTCTCTGCAAACTTTTTGTGGCTTGAAACAGAGTCTGCTGATACCCCAAGTACCACGGCCCCAAGCGAGCTGAGATCGGGGTCTGCATCCCGTATTGCACAGGCCTCTTTCGTACATCCCGGTGTGTCGTCTTTGGGGTAGAAATAGAGCAGTACCCATTTGCCTTGATACGAAGAGAGTGTGTGGCTCCTGCTGCTTGGATCCGGAAGTGTAAAATCAGGAGCTAACGTTCCCGTTTTTGGAATCATAGTTTTATCTCTTCTCTCTTCCACGCAAACGTGTAGGCAATAACCGCAAGTACGCCTGCAGAAATAAGCATGAGTACGAACACAATCAAGCTTCCAACCACCGGGACGAGTCCAATGACGTAGAGCATGAACATACCGAGAATAGCCGCTTTCCATCCTGCCTGCTCACGCTTGGTTATGAGTTTAAGTGTGTACATGCCAGCGAGCAGTCCAGCATACATATACGCAAGCATCAGCAGTAGCAAGTAGAGCGCACCAAGAATAAACGCAAGACCTATACCAACAAAGGATATAAGAAGGAGAATCAAGAGTATGGGTGTTGCCACAACGAGCGCGAATCCAAGGAGCGCAAGTACAAAAAGTCGTTTAGGGGCAGATGCGTGCGCTCGCTCAACCACCCGTCTGGAGAAAGCAGGAAAAAGTCCTACCACAAGTCCTGCAGCAACGAGTGCAGCAAGTGCTTTCACGAGGAAAAAGATACCCGCTCCCGCAAGAGCGAACGTTTGTGCTTCTTCTGCAGATGGTAGGTAAGAAGCAGCGCCGGTGTAATGTGCACCGCCATCAATA
>CAZPVV010000003.1:0-25527 GCA_964590505.1 uncultured Candidatus Saccharibacteria bacterium
ACCGCTTACTCAAGCATATTAAGGTGGTAGCGCCGGCTGATGTGCTTGGTGAAGGAGAATTGAGTGGGGTAACCGTGGTGGTTACGGGCACACTTCCAACCTACGCTAGGGAAGAGGCAGAAGCACTGGTGCGCCGGGCGGGGGGCCATGTCGCAAGTGCCGTATCGCGCAAAACCACCTGGGTGCTAGCTGGAGAGAATGCAGGTTCAAAACTTGAGAAGGCACGAGCACTTGGTATTGAGGTCATTGATGAGGCCACCTTTAAAGAGAGGCTTGCTTTGTGATAGAGTGAGCGAAATGGCTACCCCAGAAGAGGTACAGAAACTAGCAGAGCTTGCACGCCTTCAGGTCTCACCTGAACGACTCCCTCAGCTAGTACAGGAGTTTGATCAGATACTTGGGTATGTGAGTCAGTTGAACGATCTGCAAGTGTCTGATGGCGCTCCGCTTCTACCGTATGAGAACATCATGCGCAAAGATGGTGAACCACACGAACGGGGTGTGTGGACCAAAGCACTGGTTGAGCAGTTCCCTGAACGCGATGGAAATTCGCTCTCGGTAAAGCAAATTATTTCCCATGATTAAGAAACTGAATGAGCTTTCAGTAACTGAAGCCGCGAAAGGGCTACGCGCGGGAGATTTTTCCGTTCGTGAGTTGTGGGACGCGACGATTGAAGTGGCGCACGCACGAAACAAGGAGCTTAATGCATACCTTGAGATTTTTGATACTGATGAGGAAGCAATTGCGCGCGCTCAGAAAATGATTGATGAAAAGAGCCCATCAATCTTTGCCGGCATTCCTGTTGCGATCAAAGACAACATCTTAATTAAGGGAAAGATAGCGAGTGCAGCATCTCGTCTTCTCTCTACGCACACGGCAGTCTATGACGCTACCGTTATAGAAAAGCTTAAAGAGCAGGGCGCATTGTTTGTGGGTCGCACGAACATGGATGAGTTTGCTATGGGTAGTTCTACCGAGAACTCAGCGTACGGTCCTTCAAAGAATCCTCTAGATCCGACTCGAGTGCCGGGCGGGTCTTCCGGAGGGTCCGCTGCTGCGGTTGCGGCACACATGGCGCTCATTGCGCTCGGGTCAGACACCGGTGGATCAATTCGCCAGCCAGCAAGTCACACGGGACTTGTTGGTTTTAAACCAACATACGGCACGGTGTCGCGGTACGGACTTATGGCACTCGGTTCGTCCCTAGACCAGATCGGACCACTTACCAAGACGGTGGAAGACGCGAGAGCAATGCATGAGGTGCTTCGTGGAAACGATCCAAAGGATGCGACGAGTATTCCGAAGAATTTTACGTATCCGGATCGACCTATGAAAGACCGTATGGTGATTGGTGTTCCGTACCATCTGCTTGAAAAGGGAATAGATGAGGATGTGCGTGCACGATTTGAGGAGACGCTGGAGCGCTTGAAAGCGCTTGGGCACTCCGTTGTTTCCGTGTCACTTCCGACCAGTGCCTACGCACTTCCGGTGTACTACGTTATCCAACCAGCAGAAGCGTCTGCGAACCTCGCCCGCTTTGACGGTATGCGGTATGGAAAAGCAGAACGCGGAGAGACGTTGCTTGAGGACTATATTAATTCACGAACTAGTGGCTTTGGTGCGGAGCCAACTCGCCGCATCTTGCTTGGTACCTTTGTGCTTTCATCTGGCTATATTGATGCGTACTATCGCAAGGCGGATAAGGCGCGCAGCGCACTCACCGGAGAATATGACACTGCCTTTAAAGAGGTAGACGTCATTGCGTTTCCAACGACGCCGTCTCCGGCCTTCACGTTCGGTTCTAAGTCTGATCCTGTATCTATGTATCTTGAAGACATTTTTACGGTAACTGCAAACCTAACTGGTATGCCCGCCATTTCCGTACCCATGGGAGAGGTTGAACGCGCCGGGGTTATGCTTCCAACGGGTATCCACTTCACTGCGCCTAAAGGAGCAGATGAACACCTGTTTAGAATTGGGGCGAGCGTTACAAAAGAGACGCTATACTAGAGCGTAATGGATCCTGTAGGGCCGGACGTACATTTCCTTAACGTTCAATATTTCTTCCGCCTTCTGTACGGGGCAAGTATTGGAAGCCCTGACCTGTCGGGGTGGGTGATGCTTGCTTCTAATATCTGGATTGTTGTTACCGTGCTTGGCTACTTAGCAACCGTGGCGCTTATTGGCGCCTTGATGCACTTCACAACTCGCATATACCAGGTGCGTCAGGCAGAAGCTCCCCTCTACGCCACCACCACACATGAAAAGCTTGATGACGAGACTGACCACTCGCGCTGGGCGCATGTCCGAGAGTTGATTGAAAGCGGCCACGAGAGTGATTGGCGTCAGGCAATCATTGAAGCCGACATTATGTTGGACGAGATATTGGATGAGCAGGGATATGTTGGAGAGTCGGTGGGAGACAAACTAAAACAAGCAACACCTGCACGATTTCATACCATTCAGGATGCGTGGGACGCGCACTTGGTTAGAAATGAGATTGCACACAAAGGTTCTGCGTTTCAACTTACCGAGCATGTGGCGTACCGCACCATCTCGCACTATGAGAACGTGTTTAGAGAGTTTGGAGAGATTTAGACCTTGTATTTTAAAGAGAAATGGGATAATGTTTCGGGTAGCGGGGTAGAGGAGAGGTACCTCGGGAGGCTCATCAGAAAGGTGACCCTATCCGGCAACGGGTAGCGGAAAAACTCTCTAAATTGCTGGAATATCGTTAGAGCTTTCTGTGCTACAGCGTGATCCGAAAGGGTGGGCGCGAATGCTTGAAAAACAGAGAGATTCGACAATCAGCAGCCAAGTCTTGGCGCAAGCTAGGAAAGGTTCAGAGACTATAATGGGAGGATCCCTCGTGGATCATGGGATAGTCCATTCATACTGGAAACAGCATGTGTAAAAGAACCTCCAGACGCCGGTTCGATTCCGGCCCCCGCAACACGGTTGTGACGTCAGGAACCAGTACCGACCCCCTTCAAGGGTAGTACGGTACCGACAGACATGAAATAGCACAGAAGGCGCTCTTTTAGCGCCTTCTGTGCTATGTAGCGCTTCTCGTTGATAAGAGTAAAATGAGGGCATCATGAAACTTGATAAGGTCGACATAAAGAACTACAAATCCATTGTTCATGTGGAGGTGGATCTGGCTCAAAGTGATAACATCCTTTCCTTGATAGGTCAGAATGAATCAGGCAAATCAAGCATATTAGAAGCATTAAGGGACTTCTACGCTGGTGAGTATGACGAGGACTCGTATCCGTATGAATCTCCAGAAGGTCTAGAACAGGCCGTCTCGTGTCAGTTCTCCTTTGAGGCCTCTGACGACAAGGCTGCGATATTGAATCAGATCCAGAAGTTCGCAAATGACCAAATCTTCGATGAGGCTGTGACATATAAGCCTGATACCCTAAGTCGAATCTCAAGTTTCACTATTACCTTTGACGGCAAGCACTATTCCTTGGATACAGCACTCGCAGATGCTCTTCTCAATAATTTAGAAGCAGATTACTCGGATGCAGTAGTTGCTGAGCCTGAAGGTGTTGCTGCCGATGGGGAAATCGTAGGAGAAGTTGAAGAAGATGAACTTGATACTTCGGCCCTTCTTCCTGACGTCGGGGAGTTTATCGCAAATAACGTAATCCCCGAATTCATTTTCTTCGAAGGAGGTACTTGTGACACTCTACCTGATTTTATCTCTGTAGAAGGCTTAGTCGCGAACACTGGCGATGGATGGATTTCAGTTACTTGGCTAGAAGCCTGCCTACAAGAGCTCACAGGAAATCCAGACTTTACTTTCAAATCTCTTGCCGAAACTCCTTCAATACGCAGGCTCGACGAGACAAACAAGCGAATTTCCGACATCACAGCCGATCTCAAGAGTGACTTTTCTCAGAAGCTTCATGGAATCGAGAATGACAAGCTTGGTTTGGTCTTTAATATAGAAAAGAGGAAGGAGGAGGGAGATGAGGCTGAAAAGAATTACATTGATTTTGCTGTCCGTACTAAGGAAGGAAAAGAGCTGCCTGTCCGAATGCGGAGCCAGGGTATGATCTGGTTCTTATCCTTCTGGTTGGCACTCAAATCACTAAAGGAGAAGAAAGCCATTATTTTGGTGGATGAACCGGACAGGAGTCTTCATATAAACGCACAGATAGACCTCCTAAAGGTTTTTGAAAAGATCAGTGGAAAATTTGGGCATCAAATACTTTATACGACCCATGCTCCAACGCTGGTTCCTTTAGATACCATTTATCGTATCGCTCTCGTCTTCAACGATAAAGACCAAGGTACATTGTGCGAGAACATTCTCAAGACGCAGATAGGCAATTCAAAAAACAAGCAAGAAGCCATATCCCTTGTTAACTACGCTATCGGATGTGACGTTCCGCACCAGAACCTTATCTTTAAAGAAAAGAACGTGATTCTCGAAGGGGTAAGCGATTATATGCATCTGCAAGCAATGGCTATCCTTCTTGGAAAGAAGGAAGAGTATGCGTTCATTCCCGGCGTTGGTGCAAAGGGCAGCAAGCTAAATCCTCTCGTCGGAATCTGTATTGGTTACAACCTAAAATGGTGTGTGGTTGTAGATGGAGAGTCTGTTGGACAAGCGAAATTCGAAGATCTGAAAGATGGTATCTTTGCAGGCGATAAGACCCGCGCTGAGAAAAAGATTAAGCTACTCGGAGTGCCTGACATAGAGGAACTGTTTTCAATATCAGATATACAAGCCATTGCGAGCGGATCCAAGAACTTTGTTTTGGCTCCGAAGCCACAGAAAAAAGATAATGTCTCGTACATAGGAAAGGATCGTAAGAATGTTTTTGCAAAGCTCTTCCTAGAGAAGGCAAAGAAGAAACAGATAATGAAAGACGCTCTAAGCAAGACAACTGTAGCTTCCTTTGAAGATATTTTTGCGTTTATAGGTAGCGCATTACGGGAAGATGAGTTCGATTCCTCCTAGGTAATCTCAACCTTCTTGTCACGTATTACGAGAGTGTCGCTTAAGTGCTCCAGCAACTCGCGCTTCTCCTCAATAGACCCTTCTTTAAGTAGATACTTCGCGTAGCGCCGAAAATCCACTTCCTTGGCTTTCTGGATCTGTTCAATTCCGAGTACCTGAGAGTTCAGTTTATTGAATCGAGTGATTTCCTTATCAATGAGATCTCGCGCTCCTATCTTATCTATCTCAATTTCGCCCATAAGTTCTCCCAATTGGATTATAAGTGCATCTTCGCGAATATAGGGATTTTTACATCCTCGATCCTTTGCCCGGCTACAGACATAGTACCGATAGACTTTGGTCTCTCCGGTGCTCTTAACAACTTTCTCTTTCTCTAGACAGGTGATGCCGGATTCGCACTCTCCGCAGGTCATCATGCGCGTGAAGGCAAAGCCATCGGTCTGTTTCTTTGGCTTTGTCTCCGCGGCAACCTTCTCTCGTACTGCCTCAAAGAGTTCTCGGGTAATAAGTGGTTCA
This sequence comes from uncultured Candidatus Saccharibacteria bacterium, assembly GCA_964590505.1. GTDB lineage: Bacteria > Patescibacteriota > Minisyncoccia > Phycocordibacterales > Phycocordibacteraceae > C7867-001. Next base: position 5,493 of record CAZPVV010000003.1, read on the forward strand.
TGTTTGCCCACATACCAGTTCCCAGAACCTCGTGGGTACTCAAATACCCCGCAATAGAAGGGGTTTTTAAGGAGTTCATAGAGCGTACTGATGCTCATGTTTTTCCCGCTTCGGGTCGTGAATTTCACCTCGTCCCTAAGCCAGTGGTAGATCTTGACCCCACTCCACCGTTCTTGGCCTACTTTCTCGAAAATAAGCTTGATAATTGGGGCTCGTATAGGATCAAGCAGATACTCGCATTTATGGTCGGATCGCTTGTCGTTTAGATAGCCAACCGGCGCCCATCCAGGAAGCATGCCCATCTCCGCACGGGTTTTGAGACCTCGCTTTACATTGATGCTTTTGTTGTCATTCTCAAGCTTTGCTTGCGAGCACAAGATCATGAGAAGGAACTTTTCGTTCGGGTTATTCGAGAATTTCTGACTGTAGGTCTGGATCTGGAGCAGGGCACCAGCATCCATAAGGTCGACAACTCTTCCAAGATCACCGGCGTTGCGGCTAATACGATCTGCAGCCCATGTAAGGATGCCGTTGAATTTTCCGGTCCGTACGTCCTCAAGTGTCTGGTTAAAGACCGCCCGTTGGCCTGTTTCTTTTGCTGAGTGGCTTTCGCGCCGCACCTCCACTACCTCGAGCCCTTCTCGTGCGGCAAGTGCACTCATTTCTTTGATCTGCGAATCAATAGAAAGTGCTTGCTGCTCGTCCTGTTCAGTACTCTTTCGTGCGTAGAGGCAGTAGCGGATCCTAACCGCCTCCTTGTTCTCGGGTTTTAATCCCAGAACCCTGTCCGTGCTCTCAAACGTCGCTGTATTCATCGCTCGGTGATTATCTGTTACAGACACACAGATGACGCAGACCGGCGAGGAAGTCCAGACCCGTTGGAGTCCGCTCAGAGGGCGCTAACTATGGTTATCCCCGAGGAGCCCTTTCATGAAGATGGATAATAGATTAAGGTTTCAGGTAAGGGCATGAGGCGGCAATACCTATATTCACGTCAGATCGTATTCCTTAAAAAGGCAGCAACGTTCGTGCTGCTATTTTCTTTTGTTATTTCTCCAATTACCCCAGTATTTGCTCAAGAAGTGCCAGCAGACTCTGTTTTGGCGCCTAGTCCTGCAGCAGACAATGTTACTCCGGATCCTATTGTCCCTGCACCAAACGTAGAAACCCCGAATGAACCCACTGTTCTTTCTGCAATTGATCCAATACCGGATCCTCTTATTGATGTTCTGCCGAGCGACACTGAATCAGAAATTCTTGACGAGAAGAAGGAACCTAAAGAGGAGAAAGAGGAAAAGGAGAAGCCAAAGAATGAAGAGGTTGTTCCGGATCCGGAAGAAAAAATGATGATGCAGTCCCTCATTGAGCCAGAAGAACAAACCCTTGGGCGCTATGTCGCTCCTCAAGTATCTGTGGCGAATGGATCGCTAAACTATACGTACCCAATTGTCGTTCCACCTGGCCGTAACGGCCTTACTCCAAAAGTAGCGTTTTCGTACAGTAGCTCCAATAAGAGCCATAGCTCACTGGTAGGACATGGATGGTCGCTCGATATTCCGTATATCCAGCGCGTTAATAAGAAGGGAACCGACGTCCTCTATACCGAGGACTACTTTATGTCGTCCCTTGATGGCGACCTCATCGACCAGGAAGACGGCACCTTTAAGCCGCGCACAGAGAATGGCACCAACTTGAAGTACGTCTATGCCAATGACTATTGGACCGTAACGGATAAGAACGGTACGCAGTATCGCTTCGGGTCAACAACGCAGGCACGGCAGGATAACCCAGACGATGCAACGCAGATATTCGGCTGGATGATTGAAACCGTCACAGATACGAACGGCAATACAATCAACTACACCTATTACAAAGATCAGGGGCAAATTTACCCTGACACCATTACCTACAACCAAGAGGGGTTATTTGAGATTACGTTTACTCGCACGGCACGTGCGACTGACTACACCAGCTACATTCCAGCCTTTGAGGTAGTTTCGTCCTACTTTATTAGCGGTGTCACGGTTGAAGCGGACTCAAGCGTGGTGTCCGAGTATGACATCACCACCGATGGAAGCTTGGTGACGGAGCTTACCCTCACCGGGAGCGAAGGTGTGAGCTCGCTTGCGCTACCAAGTACAGAATTTGCATACTCAACAACCGCAAGCACGACAGACACCTATGCTAGGAATGGTTCCTATGATCTTCCGTACTATATGTCGGGGAGCGACAAGATTGCGGTAGAGGCGAGCGGCGGCAACACTCACGTTTTTGTTGATATTGATGGAGACGGCCTCACTGATTTCATCAGGAGCAACAGCGCGGCATACGAGACCGCCGCAAACGGCGGGGCGCTGAAGGCGCAATACGGCGTGTGGATTAACAATGGCACTTCTGGATTCACCAGAAACGGTGCAATCGACTTGCCATACTACATGTCGGGAAGCGACAAAATCGCACTCGAAGTCTCTGGAAGCGCAAAGGCGTTTAGCGATGTTGATGGGGATGGACTGGCAGATCTTGTCTCAAGCTACAGTACCGCATACGAAACGGCTGCGAACGGAGGTGCTCTGAAGGCTAATTATGGCGTCTGGCTTAATACAGGAAGTGGCTTCTCACGTGATGCTGGTATTGATCTTCCGTACTACCTATCCGGTAGCGACAAGATTGCGCTTGAGCTTGGAGGAAACGTAAAGGCATTTGCTGATATTAATGGCGATGGACTCTCAGACCTCATCGCAAGTTACGACTCTGCGTACGAAACTGCCGCAAACGGTGGAGCACTCAAGGACGCCTGGGGTATCTGGCTCAACAACGGAGACGGGTACACACGGGACCCCGACATGCCCCTTCCGTACTACATGTCGGGCAGTAATAAAATAGCGCTTGAGGTTGCGGGTGCCGCGAAGGCCTTTACGGACGTAAACGGTGACGGCTTAACGGATCTGGTATCTAGTTACGACACAGCATACGAAACGGCCGCAAACGGCGGGGCGCTTAAAGCTAATTACGGTGTGTGGCTCAACACGGGGTATGGATACGAGAAGTCTTCAATGGGACTCCCGTACTACATGTCAGGTAGCGACAAAATTGCCCTCCCAGCTAGCGGTGGAAACAGATTTGCTTACTTAGATGTAAACGGAGATGGGCTTGCAGACCTGATGTCGAGCTACAGTACCGCATACGAAACGGCCGCAAACGGGGGTGCCGTAAAGACTGCATATGGTGTCTGGTTAAATGTCGGAGACGGGTATACAAAGGACACCTCGATTGATCTTCCGTACTACATGTCAGGTAGTGACAAAATTGCGCTTGAAATTGGAGGAAGTGCAAAGTCGCTTGCAGATGTTAATGGTGATGGCCTTACCGATATTGTTTCTAGCTACAGCAGTGCCTACGAAACTGCCGCAAACGGCGGGGCTCTGAAGAGTAACTACGGTATCTGGTTCAATACCGGAAGTAGATTTGCAGACATCGCCACCACCACAGATTCCAGAGGCGGCACGAGTGCGTTTACCTACACATCGGCTCGCATACAAGACGCGTCAAACAGCGTACCGTTCCCGGTACTGGTGGTTGATTCGATAACTACAAACGACAATAGCGGCAATACGTACACAACAGATTACGAATACCGTGACGCGTCCTTCTACTATGGAGATCCGTTTGATAAGAGGTTTGCGGGATTCGGAGAAGTGCAGGAGATTCAGGACGACGGCTCTAAGAAAGTAACCTTCTACCACCAGGCGGACGGCAACACGACCAACGAATCGGGCGACTCGTACGCAAGAATCGGTAAGCCGTACCGCTCAGAAGTATTGAACGACGAAGCCGATCTGTTCCTTCGCGAGGTCACGCTCTACACCGATACCGAGCTTGTAAATGATGCGTTTTCTATACAAGCGTCCTCAACCTTGCGCCAGCAATATGACGGAACCGGGTCGCACACTGATACTGCAACCGAATACGAATATGACGCGTATGGCAACATCACCACGGAAACGCAGTATGGTGTTGTAAGCGGTGCTATTGGTGGAACGTTCACCGACTCCGGTTCTGACAAGCGAGAAATCACGCAGACCTTTACCAGCGACACCACTAATTACATCGTTGGGCTCCCAGAGTCCCGTGTCCTCAAAGATAATTCAGGAACAAAGGTCTCTGAGACTCTCTTTAGCTACGACGTTGATGGAAACTTGGAGACCAAATCTGATTGGATAACCGGTTCTAACTACTCCGATACTGACTACACCTACAACAGCTATGGTCTTCCGCTCACCAAGACAGACGCACTCGCTAACGTCACTGAGTATGCCTATGACAGCCATAACCTCTATCCAGACGAGGTAACGAATGATCTCTCGCAAGTAACGCTCTATGAATACGATTATTCGTCCGGCAAGGTAGCTTCCACCACTGAGCCAACTGGTAAGAACACCACGTATGACTATGACGCACTTGATCGTCTGATTGAAGTGGAAGAGACCATCGCAAACGGAAGTCCCGCGACCGTTAAGGCGTTTACCTATAACACCTCCTCATACCCGCAATCAACGACCCAAACCGTCCACTTTAACGGTACCGACACCCGTGATATCCATACGTACTTGAATGGACTTGGTCAAACTATTCAGCAGAAATTTGAGGTAGATGGTGGGTACGCCACGTTCGACACGGGCTACAACCACAAAGGCAAGGTAGACGTGCAGTCGCTCCCGTATCTCTCTACCTCAGCATCCTCTACTAATGCCACCACGACTGCCGACCTCCTGACAACATATCTCTATGATGCGCTCGACCGTGTCGCGTCTTCGACAAACGCTAAAGGCACAACATTTACCACATACGATGGATTTACCTCCACCGTCACTGATCCTGAGACCAATGTGAAGGACTTCACAACCGACGCCTTCAACAACCTCGTTTCCGTAGACGAACACAATAACTCCTCAACCTACACGACCGAATATACATACTCACCGCTGAATCTTCTCACGAGTATTACCGACGAGGATAATAATCTACGCAACATCACGTATGACGGCATGGGTCGTAGGACAGAGATTGAAGATCTGCATACTTCGGCTGACACTACCTTCGGTTCGTGGACGTTCTCGTATGACGATCTCAACATGCTCACGAAGACCGACCCTAAGAACGCAACGACCACCTACACCTACGACGGTCTTAATCGTGTTGCGACGGAAGATAGTTCAACAGCAGCAGGAACAGAAATTACCTACACCTACGACTCTTGTACGAACGGTACCGGCAAGCTCTGTTCAGTCGCAACGCCTGATATCACCACTGCTTACACGTACTTCAAGCAAGGACAGAGAGCAGGGGAAACAAGAACCATTGATAGTGTTGGCTATGTAACAAGCCATACGTACGATCGCCAGGGCAATGTGACCCAAACCACGCACCCTAATAGCGCGGTGACCGTCTACGACTATGGCGTGAACGGTAAGGTGAGCGATATTACTCACGCTTCAACACTTCTTGCCACGATCGACTACGGAGTCCATGGAAAGCCCGAAACCATAACGTATGGCAACGGTGTTGTTTCTACATTTACGTATGACGACAACAACCTCTATGAGCTCACCAACAAGCAATCTGAGACATCAGGAAGCGCGATTATTCAGGATCTCACCTACACCTACGACTCTGTAGGCAACATCACCGACATTGTTGATGACTCGGGTGGTCAAAGTGATAGGACAATGGAATTTGGGTATGACGACCTCTACCGGCTCACGTCAGTCCTCGCAACCAGCACCGCAAACAACCAGAACTATAGCCATACCTATGCATACAGCCCGATAGGAAACATCACCTCCTTCAACGGAACCTCGTACACCTACACCGACTCAGGATACTCAAACCCGCACGCGGCAACGGCGATAGGTGCTCAGGCGCAGACATACGACAACTCCGGCAACCTCACGAATGACGGTACTTGGACTCATGTTTGGGATTACCGCAATCGAATCGCAAGCTCTACAAACGGTACAACTACGCTTACCTATAAGTACGACCACGAGGATAGTCGTATCAAGGTTGTCGACGGGGGAGTGACTACGATCTACCCAAACGACAGCTACGAAACTACAGGCGGAGTGCCAACCATCTCGCTGTATGCAGACAATCTGCTTATAGCTACCTACAGCAACGCCACTACGACCTACATTCACACCGATCATCTTGGAGGAACGCATGTAGCCACTGATGGCAATCAGGCAGTGACACAAACCCTCGATTACTTCCCATTTGGAGAGGTACGTCTTGATATTGGGTCCACTACTGAGTCACGCCAGTACATAGGCGAGGTATACGATTCAACGACGGAGCTCAACTATCTTAACGCTCGTTATCTTTCTGGTCAGAGAGGGCAGTTCTTGGGTCAGGATCCGGTGTTCTGGGAAGTCGGACAAACTTCAGATGGAAATTCGGTACTAAGGAACCCGCAACTACAGAATTCTTATAGTTACGCAGGCAACAACCCAATCACGTACAAGGATCCGACAGGCCGATACTTGGAAAGCGGATTTGATGTTGCGATGCTTGGAATTTCTATTGCAAGCTTCGCTAATAATCCCTCATGGAGTAATGCTGCTGGAGTTGCACTTGATGTCGGCTCGTTGGCACTTCCTGGGGTTCCGGCGGTCGGCGGTATGGCAGTTCGGGGAACGAAGATTGCAAATCAGGCCACAGATGCCGCAAAAGCGACACAGATTGGAAAAAATGCTGCACAAGGCAGAGCATACGAGGAGACTGTATTTAAGGAGTTTCAGAAAACAGTCAGTGACGCAGTACAACAATTAACGATTAAAACAGATTCGGGTGTTAAAACACGTGTAGATATAGCAGGTCGAAATTCAAATGGCACCCCATGTTTGGTAGAATGTAAGTCATCTCCTGGTGCACCATTAACCCCAAACCAGACAAAGGCGTTTCCTGAGATTGAGCAATCAGGCGGAACAGTTATGGGACAGGGAAAGCCAGGTTTCCCCGGAGGAACAAGAATATCTCCTACACCTGTTAAAGTTAAAAGACCAGAGTAAAACCTTATGTCAATTCTACAAAAAGACGTAATCGATTTTATAGGTACCGATGATGCTACCGGTGATATAAGGCTTGGTATCAGCGACCATCTAGATTGGAGTGAAAATGTAGAAGAGCATCTTACTTATTTGCAAGAAAAGGTTAATAAGTACATTGCTTTCATTGAGAGTGGAGAGCTTAACGAAAGGCTTCCGCAATCACTCGGAAAGAGAATATTGATTGAAGTTTATGGAAAGTATCCCTTGAATAATGCGGCTGAAGAGTTTTATAAAAATGCAACTACAACAGTTAAGGACGCGGGCTTCAACCTGGCTTTCATTCTGAAGCAAATAGACTAATGGCTATCAATTCCACGCGAATATTGAGGGATTAAATGCTCAACAACTTCAGGGTATATTTAACCCTACTCAAAAAATCCATTTAAACAAAAAAATATGATCAATACGGGAAAGCTATTCCAACCTACCAGAGGGAATCCCAATAAATAACACGGATATGGAACCACTACAAGAAGATATATTGAACGAGATCGAGGCTAGGGCTAATGCTGCTAGACCAGGACCGTGGAAGTCGTATATAGAAGGTCGTGATCATGATTCTGGCTCAGACTTCATTATGGTTCCTGACGGTAGCTCAGAAATGAGCGCACTTGAATTTTCGGGGAAGGTAACTGAAGCCGATCAAGACTTCCTCGCGAACGCAAGGGAAGATATGCTCGCACTTATAGCAGAGGTCAGGCGTTTGAAGAGTTAAGCAAAACCATGATAGCTGCACAAATATTTTTTGTAATCGTAGGACTGTGTTTTTTTGTCTTTGTTATTCGCAATGTAGATAAATGGAGCATTTCGCTGCAAGAATTTTATGTGCGCGAGGGAGGAAAGAGAGATTCATGGACCGCTTCAGAGATATGGAATACTACCTTTTTCAGAATTATCCTGAAGACAGGGATTATTTTTGCGGCAATTGTTCTTATCCTTATGGCCTATTCTATTATTTTTGGCCCAACGCAACTTTGAGTGGTTTGATGCGCCAGATAATCGTTAGAAGTCGATTAAATCTTTCACTCTCACTCCTAAGGCTTTAGCAATCTTGTGCATATTCGTAAGCGTAATATTCTTCTCAGCTCGCTCAATCATGCCGATGTAGGTGCGGTGCACGCCAGCCCGTTGCCCGAGCTGTTCCTGAGAGACATTCTGGCGTAGGCGCTCGTCTCGAACGTGCTTACCGAATCGCTGGAGAATCTGCTTGTTCATACCTACACTGTAGGTATGTGCTATCTTTGGTTCTACATACTATAGTTAGCACATTCAATTCCAGCCTAGTCTAGACTGTTGGTAACTCGACACTTCCCCTGAAGATATTGCATACTATAGTTAGCAATGAAAAGAGAAGATACCACCCAGCCTGAAGAGCCTCGATTTATCTCAAACGACACCGGAAGTGCCTTGCTTGGCTTCCTTGTCGTAGGCATTGTTGGTGCAGTGTTGGGGACGATCAATGAATTTACTGCATCTGATTGGAGTGCGGTTATACCGTGGATCGCTGGCGCAATCGCTTTCATCATCGCGATCCTTGCGATCTGGAAGTGGAGGATCACGCTTGGAATAGGGACCCTCTTGGTTATTGGTGTCGTTATCCTCGCGGTAGTTATCTGGGCGTTCGGTGTTGTGTTTTAGGTTGCACGTGGTCGACGCAACTCGCACCTATCCCGAATGAGGTCTGCGTCCCTCAACGATAATTGCCTTGAGCTTTTCCTCATACTCCCGTGTAAGTAGGTGTTGTCTCTCCTCCAAATCTGTCGGATCATTGATCTCTGTCTTGAGTGCTTTACTTGCTTCACGGAACTCCTTTCTGAGTTGTTTGGCATGGAGGCGAGCGGGAGTCATGTACCGAGGATCGTTGTGAATGAGGTAAAACTTTGCAGCACCAATATCTTTCTCAGTGATTTTGCCGATGATAACTGACTCAGCCATATCGCAACCAACTTCACGCCCACGACGAAGCGCTTTCTCAGCGGCTCGAGCGAATGTTGCATCAGTACTGAACCAACGATAGTAGGTCGGACGAGCTATGCCTGTCTTGCGACACGCAATCTGTACAAGACCATTCTCCTGGGCGAATTCTAGGAATTCCTTTTTCAGCGTGCTTTGCCGCTTTGAGATGGTTCGCCGTTTTTTCTCATTATCCGCCATGGACCCTTACAGCCTTCTGACCGGTCTCTTGCTCCCAGCGTCGCAGAATCACCTGGGCGTAGGTTGGCACCTTTTCCATAAGGAAGCAGCGACGTCCAAGTTTAATCGAAGCAATAAGCGTAGAGCCTGACCCTCCGAATGGTTCAAGCACGAGATCGTCTCGCTTTGTAAGTACCTTTATGTAGGGGATCAGAAGCTCAAGAGGCTTGGTTCCAAAGATAATTTCCTGACCTGACGATTTCTTATCTCCGGCAATGTGCTCTATGAAGTCAGTAGGACAGATCTTCTTGCCTTTCTCATAGCCCTCCCAGGTCGGTTTTCCTGAGGTCGCGTAGAGCGCGGTTTCATATTCGTTCTGGAAGAGTTCGTCCTCAGGTTCCAAGTTGAATTCCACTTCTCCTCCGGTACCTACGATCGCTATGTCATGTTTGTTGAAGAACTTGTACTTGGACGAGAACCCTTGTACGCGATTGGGCACGTGCCAGATTATCGTGTTGCGATATTTCCAGTGCTTCTCAAGCTCGTTCCAGATAGTGCGAAGATTCTTCGGGTTTTCATACACGATGATAGAGAAGTCAGGCTTCTGTACCTTCGCAACGTTGGCCATCCAAAGCTCCGTGAAGTTGTCGGGGAGGACGTCCGTCTCGAGGTACTTTCTATCACGCTTGAGGCCGAATCCTTCGGTCGCTTCGCCGTGTTTCTTTTTGCCGTTCAGATAGTCGAGGATGTACGGTGGGTCGGTCATCACCATGTCGGCACGGTTGTCACCCATGAGGGCGAGCATGTCAGCCTCAATGGTTGAGTCGCCGCACATTAAATGGGAGCCGTTTATTTCGTAGATATCACCTTTCTGGACAGTGACTTCCTCAATATCGAGCTTCTTAAGTTCCTTATCGAGATCGAATTCCTGAGCCGTTTCTTCTATACTGAAGATATCGTCGAGGTCTTCGCTTGAAAAGCCAACGTCGCCGAGGAAGGACTCGTCGAATTTCGCGAGAAGGTCCCAATCGAATTCACCAGTGTTCTTGTTAAGGCGGAGATTCAGTTCCTTCTCTTTCTCAAGTTCGGGAATATTGAGATAGACGACAGGAACGTGCGTCATGCCAAGGGACTTCATGACGGAGAGTCTGAAGTGTCCTCCGATCACGATGTTCTTGCGCTCTTCTGCTGAGTTGGCTATTAGAGGATCTACGACACCGAATCTCCTGATACTTTCCTTTAGTTGTTCTTCAGCTTCGGCGCTCCATGTACGGGGGTTGTATTCCGCCGGGGTAAGGAGGTTGATATCTACTTGCACGATGTGCAAGTCGGTTGTATGGGTCATAACATAGGGTATAGAACTGATAAGAAAGAAACCCTGCTGTCAGGGCTTTTTCTCGTTAGACGTGGAAAAAGCCGGTTCAGCTTTTTCCACTTGGGCGATGGGTGGAAGATTGTTTGCGCCCTAGGTTTCAGTTGTGTTTACCACTTCACGAGGTGGAGGGAATCTAACCCATGCCTTTCGGCTCCGTCACTATTAACTATAGGGTAGTGCGTGAATCAAGCAATGACTTATGCACAGTAATGAAAAACTCCTCAGGGAGGAGTGCTACAGGAGTGATATTGGGAAAATGCGGGTTTCCCGCATTTTCCCAATATCACCCGCAACTGTCAATAGTACGAGCACGGTAATTTGCAAGAACAGCATTGCAAACACGGATATTGATCTCAATGACGTATTGGATACCATACGAATACTCTTAGAGTATATCAAAAATAGCAAGCAAATACAACGTAAAAAGCGGATTCCGACGTACTACAAGGTGTGTATCATTTGTCTCATTTGGTACGGTACCGACCTGCTTCTTAAATGCCTGAAGGGCGTTGAAGTTCCTCGAAATCGACCCATACCGGCCCCCGTCATGTAAGAGGGAGTAGGTGTCGCCAAAGGGGCCTTAGATACCTTATATGGTTGGGTACGGTACCGTCTCGGGCAACACGGTTGTGACGCTAGGAACCAGTACCGGTTCCCATAGAAGGTGTCCGAAGTCAGTACTGTACCGACCAGCATGAAAGGCGCCAAAAGCGCCTTTCATGCTGCGTAAATGAAGCTATACTTTGCCTATGTCAAAAGTCGTTGTTACGAGTTACCAAGAACCTGATCTGGACGGCTATGCGTGTTCGGTGGGATATACCGAGTTTCTCAATAAGATCGGTACGCCTGCGGTAACGAGAATATTTGGAACTCCACACATCGAGGCACAGTATTTGTTGAAGAAGTTCGGGTTTTCTTTTGAAGAAGATAAGGGCGTGCCTCTCGATAAGGTTGTGCTTGTAGATGCGAGCGAGCTTCGTGATCTCGATGAATTTGTGCGTCCCGAAAACATCATTGAGATAATCGATCATCGTAGGTTCAATGATGCGGATTCGTTTAGGAACGCAAAGATCCAGATCGAACTTGTCGGCTCTGCGGCTACTCTCATAGCGGAGAAGTTTCATGCGAACGGCATAGAAGTATCTGTGCCTGCGGCAACCATGCTCTACGGAGCTATCGTCTCAAACACCTTGAACTTCCGTGCGAAGGTGACGACTGATAGGGATCGTGAGATGGCGCAGTGGCTGAATCAGAAACTCGGACTCACGAAGGAGTTCATAGATGACATGTTTCGGGCCAAGTCAGACATGGACGGCGAGCGGCTTGTTCAGGCAATCGACGCAGACTTTGCTTGGTTCGACTTCGGTACTCGAAATAAGCTAGGTTACGCTCAGCTCGAAATGATGGATGCGAAGGCTGTCGTGGAAACTCGCAAGGAGGAACTCATTACGATACTGAATGAACTCAAAGAAAAAGAGAACGTTGACCGGATATTCATATCCTTCATAGATCTCGGGGAAGGGTTCAATATATTCGTCACCGACGATACAAAGATGCAAAAGGTGCTCGCCACAGTCCTCGGCATAACTTTTAAGGATGGGGTAGCAGTGCGGCCGGACTTCATCATGCGAAAGGAAGTCACTCCGCTCCTTAAAGAATATTTCTCGAAGTAGACTTTTGCGGTACTGTACCGACCCGCCCCTAAATCTCTCGAAAAGCGTTGAAGATACTCGAAACCGACCCATACCGGCCCTCGTCGATGTAAGTAGGGGAGTCGCCGCCAAAGGAGCCTTGGATACCTTATATAGCGGACTACTGTACCGCCCCGGGCAACACGTAAGAAACACAAAAGCGCCCAATGGGCGCTTTTGTGTTTATCCTGTACTAAGTCTAAATATGAATGCGTACAAAGCATTCAAACTAGAAGTAAGGAGACCAACAAGGAATGACCAAATCTGGATCACTTGCTCAGTGTCAGATGGTGAAAGAGCCTCTATTGCTGACGCAGTAAGTTGATGTTCAGGAGTCTTTTGAGCAGTTTCTGCAATGAATGGAGCTTTGTGGCGTACTTCGGACTCTGGTTGTTCTGTGGCTGGTGCAAGAATAGGAGTATCAAGAACAAGTGGAACAGGCTCAGCAATAACTGGAACTTCAGGGAAAGTCTTTGCTTCAATGTTTTCCACCACCTCCAACCTATCGTAATTGTTTAAGAGTGTGTGCCACGTGTCTCCATTAAGCGCAGGGAGAGCATAGGCGGTTGCCCAGACTCTTGTGTTGATGCTCGCGCCTTCTTCAAACCCGCCATCAGTTGCTTGTAATGTTATGAGACACGTGATGGGAGAGATGGTAGACGCATACTTCCACGAGTCAGGAGACTCACCGAGTGCTTTAATGGCCATAATGCCCCAACTGGTTGTAAAACTATTTCCGAAACAACCATTTGTCTCTTGGTGTGCGACTAGAAATCCACGTGCTCGTTGAAGTGCATCAGAAACGCCAGGGAGTGTCTTGAAAGGAACTAACGCTTGTATTGCGGCAGCGGTTAAGTCTGTGTCGCCAAAAGAACCATCCAGTTTTTGTTTAGTGAGCATTGTTGCGATGACATTCTCTATAACATCATCTGTACGCGCATACCCAGCGTGTGACAAAACAATAAGCGCGAAGATATCATCGTTAATAAGTGCAGGTTCCCCGATCTGAGCTCCATCAAACTGAGCGAGTATTTCGGCAACTGCTTCTTTTGGATTAATATCAAGCGCATTAAGCGCCATGGCGCGTCGCTCATAGTCAGTTACGCTTTTGAGGTCGCTCGGGGCAGATGAAAGATAATGCTTCAGCGTCTTTGTTGAAGCACCAGCGCTCTGGAGCGCCAAAGCGCTCCAGTCCGTTAACAATTCATTGGGGAACGAGCCGTCAGGGCTTTGATACTGAAGGAGAAATGCAACTGCAGAAGCGACTGAATCAGATTCAGAATCCTCGTTGGTGCCAGAGCTCGGTTTTTCCTCCACCACGGCAGGTTTGGTCTTTGCAACTAACGTAGCAGGGAGGTAACCATCCTTAGTTGCCGTAACGGTTGTTGTCTCCGCAGACGAAGGAGTGAATGAAATGAGACCAGCTTCATCAGTGATGAAGGAAGTCTCTCCAACAAGTATCGCGCTTTTGTGCGCGGGTTCCCATACGGGATTAAAGTTTGCGTCAAACCCAAACTGCGATACGGATAGTGTTGTTGTTGAACCTACCGTAAACACGTTTGACGAAGATTCTATGCGAAGTGGAAACTGTCCCATGCTTATGATCAAAGATTCGTCCTCGTGTAGCTCGTGCGCGTTTAGCGCAGTCGTGCCGTAGGAAAGATCAGAAAACCAATTCCAATAGTTACTTCCAACGTAGTCGTTACCGACTCCTCCAATTGAATCAATGAACGCATCTGTTCCATACCATGACCACATGGCTTCTACATGTGCCTGCGTAACGGCGCAGTACCCGTTTACGGTACGTATCGTGGCCTCAGGAGAGGGTAGACATGCAGAGACCGTAATGGGTCCACTAAAAAGAGTCTTGGAAGGAGTTTCAATACTAAGGGTAATAGAAATTGGTTCTGGATCATCAAGGACCGATTCAGTTACTTCTGGTATCTCTGGTTCTGGAATGACTGGAATGGCAACGACTTCTTCAGGAACTATTTCCACTACAGGGGCTTCGGGTTCGGGAACAATTGGAACAGATTCGTCAGCAAAAGACACGTAGGGGAGTGCCCACAGTGTGATCAAAACGAGTGCAGGAATGTATTTATTCATAACGCCATTCAATGTGATCACCGGGAACTACTAATGCGTGTGTCATGCCTACAGACGAACGCGTACCATTTATATAGAGCATCCAGTATTTGTTTTCAGCGCTTGCCACGTCATTGATAGACACGAGAAACGAACCAAGTCCTGTGTACTCGTGCGTTACAAACGAAAGCGCACCCTTTACTTGCTCCTCCTGCATTACTGCTCCAACTGTGCTTGTCGCATGTGCTACGACACTATAGGTATGGTCACTAGAACCTGTCGGTGTTGGACGGGGACCTGTTGTAGCCTCAACTGGTGCGGACGTAACAGGCTCTGGAATTGTGGTTCGGGGAGGGGTGACCTTGACTGCAATCAAAGACGCGACAGCAAGTGCAAGAACAATCGCAGCAAGAATGAGTAGTTTAGGACGCATACGCAGAGAATGATGATGTACGTGCTGGCTTTAACACGAACGCTATTAGTGCGAGAAGTACTGGCGTATAGATAAGATCACCTGCCAGCATATTTTGCAGAAAAGGAAGGCCAAGGAGATACGACTCCATGAGCCCAATCAGGTCTTTGGTATACCAAGGCGTGAAATACCATACAGCCGCGTTAGTGATTAAAAAGAACGACACCGACGAGCAAACAAGCACAGCTCCTTTGCTCAAGAGCGTCTTGGTCCGTTTAAACAAGATGCCCATTCCAGCAATGAACAGAAAGGATCCATATACGGCCAACATAACGGGAAGTTCGTACCCTCCTATCACGGCGTTAGATACGAGTAGGAGTGCTGTGACTAAAAGGAGTGAGATGCGCGGTCCAAGGTACTGTGCGCTTGCAAAGATAACTGCCGTCATTGCCGTTGCGCCCGGTGCGTGGGGCAGAAAACGTGAAGCTACTCCAAGCACGAGAAGAGTAATGAAGAGCACAAAACACTCGGAAGCGGAGAGCGCAGTGTTCATGCAGCATTACGTTACTGGAAGAACAACATCAATGTCACACGTACCCGAGACGCAGGCGAGTTCTTTTGCCCCGGTTGTTGTGTCACTGGTTTCGTATCGGACGAGTTGTGCAAAATCAATGTTTGGAAACACTGCCGCACGCTCAAGGTATTGTTCTTTACTTATTTCCTCGTATGGAGCGAGTTGATATACGTGCTCACTCTTTGGTAGAAATGACAGTCCACCAACGATGTCCCAATGTTCATAGACCCAGTTGCCGACCGTAAGCCACTCGTCAGAAGCAATAGTTACCGTGACTGAAGGATTGTGTTCGCAGTACATCTCCTTTACGACTTTCCAGTACGCGAGCTGATCAAGTGCCGTGTGGTCACCCTTTACTGCTGCACCTTCTGGCGCCTGTATTGGGAACTCAAGTACCCACGTGGTAGCGGTTTCTCGTGTCTGGCCAACTTCAGGAACACACGGTACGCCCGCGTCCTCAAGAAGTCGTTTGAGCGGGTTGTGTCCTTCAATGCGTACGCGTCGAACATAGTACTTAGCATGGCGTGGATGCATTCCTGATGCGCAGTCAAAGAGTTGGGATCCGTTTCCTGAGGGCTTTACCGCAGTTATTGCTGTTGAAGGGTTTATACCAAACCGCTTTGCATAGATGCGATTGGTCTCAAGTGCAACTTCCTTGAGTGCGCGTTGCACTTCTGGTTTTCGCACGACGGCGTTATCCCACTGCCCGGTCATAGAAACACCAAGCAGTGCTTCCTCCTCACAATTCTTTCTCCACTCTGGCGAGAGATACGGGAAATCAGTAAGAGACGCCTGGTACGTTCCAAGGATGGTAGCAACACGAACTTTTTCTTTAAGAGTTTCAAGTGTGTCGTTGGGACGAACGACAACTTCGCTCAAGTTGCAAAATTGTTTTGATTTTAGAATGATTTCGCCACAAGGGTTCGTTCCGCTCGTTGCATGATCTCTTTCAAAGAGAGGCCATCTGCGATCAGGAAGTTGTCCTTTGAGACTCCCACGATTGAAAATGCCACGTTCTCCAGAGCCACTCTTCGCAAGGTTAAGCCATTCCTCCATGAACGACACCGCGTCTGGCTTCTCGTTGTATACCGCAGAGTTGTTGGCCATTGAGCGCTGAGGGTTTGCGAGATAGAACTGGCCATTCTTTGCTTCGCGCATATCAATGTCATCTAGATCAGAGAGAGAAATGAGTGCACTGCGACGCACACCCCCGGCAACAACTATTTCACCGATCTTGCACACAAGGTCGTGTACATCAAGAGTTGAAAGACGACGCCCTTGCCGATCAAGCATTCGTTCTCGCGTGAATTCAAGAAGATTTTTAAGAGGTTCGGGTCCCGACGCCCGACCACCCATCGTTTTAAGGCGCGCACCACGCGGACGAATGTGGTCGTAGTTAAACGTTACGTCCTTTCCTGATGCCCACGCTTTCATACCATGGGCGAGCGCATCGGCCCATCCTTCCTTGCTGTCTTTGATGATGTATTCAGAGAGTGTGCTGCCACTTTGTATCTGGATCATGGGAAGTGCATCCACAGTCTGGTGTTCAACAGAAAAACCAACACCCGTGCCACACATAGAGATGTACATAATTTCAGAGAAGTCTTGCCAGCATGAAGGAGCGATATAGGAGCAGTTGTATACGCACACTTGAGACGCGCGGGCAGGCGCTCCCGCGCTCCACAGGAGCCGCATTGACCCCATAGCCTTCATGGCGAGCATGTTGTCACGTACTTCTTGGTATTCCTCTGGGTAGAGCTTCTCTCCCAAGTTCTCCTCCATAAACGTGACATACCGATCAACGGTCTCAACCCATGCTTCGCGACGTCCTTTCTCAGGAAGCCAACGTGAATAGGTGCTGTAGTACACAAATTCAGAGAGCTGATTTGAAAAGTAACCCTTACTCTGGGTAACGAGAGAACGAACCTCCTCTGATACGTTTGTTGCGTCCGCACGCAACTGTGCATGGCGCACACGGTAGAGAATGTAGGCTTTTGCGGTAGCAGGGTAGCCTGCGTGCATGAGCTCTGCTTCTACAACGTCCTGCACGTGTTCAACGGTAGGAGTGATGAGTTCCTTGCTCGCTACCTTCTTGCTAAGGGACTTGAACACAACCTGTGCCACCGCCTGCGCACTCTGTGGGGTTCCTTCTCCCGTTGCTTCCAGTGCCCGCGCGACTGCACGTTCTACTTTCATTAACTCAAAAGGAACGTGGGAACCATCGCGTTTTACGACTGAGGTGAGAACTGGGGACTTCTTGGATTGCATACGAGTGGGATGATATATTGATAATTGTCTATGGGTTTATTAGTGTATCAATAGATGACCGTCTATGAGTCAAAAACAGGTGGGGACAAGTGCAAAAAAGGAAAAAGAACGTACGTATCCACGCCCCGCGTGGGTAAAGCCATCGGTAATGATGGAGGAGGAACTGTGTCCCGACTGTTTCAAAGTGGTTGGTTCTAAGAGCCGCTACAAGCTCGTGTGTATGCTTGGAAAGACAGACGGTATGACGGTGTCGGCACTAACAAAGAAGCTTAAACTTACGCAACCAACGATTACGCATCACCTCAATGCGCTTCGTTCGGTTGATGCGGTAGAAAGTGAGGATCGCGGAAGGGAACGAGTGTATCGCCTTAACCGAGGTGCGCACTGTTTTGATGAGTGCCAAATTCCTTATTAACTAACGAATCAACATGCTTCAACTTATCGGATTCACGTGGTCGTACTTTGTACAGGTCGCTGGTCTTTTCGTTGCGTTTGCTTTTGCAGCTCTCTTTATCTATCTCGCACTTCGCCACCTCCCAGGGAAGTGGATGCGTATTGCACTTGTTGTTGTGTTTCTGGCGGTGTCCGTAGTGTTTTACGTACCGAATGGTCTACCGCGAGCGCTTGAGTACCCACTTGCACTCACCACCTACGGACCTGCAGCAGGTCCCGTGCTTCCGCTGGCTAATATGTGGGACGTGTTCACTTCCTTTGACAAGTTTGAGCGCGTTGACGATATCGCGCGTGACCCAAATGATGTGCCACCGCCCCTTACACGCACTGAACCAGAGCGAGTAAAAGTTGAGCTCACGACAAAGGAAGTCATTGCTGAAATGGCGCCCGGCGTGTTTGTAAACTACTGGACGTTTGATGGAAAGATTCCCGGACCCATGGTGCGTGTACGTGTTGGTGACACGGTTGAACTTACGCTCCATAACGACATAACGAGTCTGCATCATCACAACATAGACCTTCATGCCGTAACGGGTCCCGGAGGAGGAGCCGTTTCAACCATGGTTGCTCCTGGCGAGAGTGCTACCGTCACCTTTAAGGTTCTTCATCCTGGCGTGTTCGTGTATCACTGCGCAACGGCAAATGTCGCAAACCACATGACACACGGCATGTACGGACTCATTGTTGTTGAACCCGAAGAGGGACTGCCTGCTGTTGATCACGAATACTACGTGATGCAAGGCGAGTTCTACGCAACTGGTGGTATGGGGCGGAAAGGACTACAACTCTTTGACGCGCAAGCGATGCTTGATGGGAATCCAACCTATGTGGTCTTCAATGGTCGGACGGGAGGACTTGCTGATCACATGCAGGCCAAGACAGGGGAAACGGTGCGCATGTATGTTGGAAATGGTGGAGTCAATCTCATTTCTTCATTCCATGTGATTGGAGAGGTGTTTAGTCGGGTGTTCCCCGAAGGATCGCTGACAAGTGAGCCACACAAAGACATTCAAACCACACTGGTGCCCGCAGGCGGAGCAACTATGGTTGAATTTGATCTCAATGTTCCCGGCAAATACATTCTGGTAGATCATGCACTTGCACGCATGGAAAAGGGAGCGTGGGGCGTTCTCAATGTTACCGGAGAAGCAAACAAGGAAATCTACGACGGGGCCATAATCCAGGGGCACGGGCACTAATTGGGTGCGGGTAACTTATACTGTACCCATGTCACTGACGCCAACGAAGCAGCGCTTTCGCACGCCCATTCTGCTCGCGCTCGCTGCGCTTCTTTTCGCTTCTGGTATCGGCGCGTCGGTATACACGTATCTAGCGATTGATAGTGCAGGACGCACACACATTCTTGATCGGGCACATACGATGGTGGAGATGTTGCCTCGGGAGGCGATTGCCACCCTCGCAGGTACAGAGGCAGATGTGGGCACCCCGGTCTACGAAGATCTTAAATCTCTGCTTGCTCGCGTACGGAGCGTGAACTCAGACGTTCGCTTTATTTACCTCATCGGTTCAAAACCTGACGACACCCTGTTCTTCTTTGTTGATTCGGAAGAGGCGAGCTCTGAAGATTATTCACCACCAGGTCAAACATACGATGAGGCACCATGGCAGATGTATGCCGTGTTTGAGGATGGAGTGGGACGTTCTGATGGTCCCACACAAGATCGGTGGGGTGTATGGATTTCTGCGTATGCGCCCGTATACGACGAACAGGGAAAGGTCATTGCGCTACTCGGTATAGATCTTCCTGCAGAGACTTTTATTGGAGACGCTGTGGCGTATGCAGCACTTCCGTTCCTGGTATCACTACTTCTGGTCGCGCTTCTCCTTGCGGTGCA
Source organism: uncultured Candidatus Saccharibacteria bacterium (assembly GCA_964590505.1). Taxonomy (GTDB): domain Bacteria; phylum Patescibacteriota; class Minisyncoccia; order Phycocordibacterales; family Phycocordibacteraceae; genus C7867-001. Next base: position 25,446 of record CAZPVV010000003.1, read on the forward strand.
TCACGTACGTAGAAGAGAAGAAGTCGCTCTTGAGCAAAAAGCTGAGTTTCTTTCCATCGCCTCACACGAGATTCGCACGCCG
>CAZPVV010000004.1:0-24870 GCA_964590505.1 uncultured Candidatus Saccharibacteria bacterium
TAGTAAGCGATCTATAAGAGCTTTATTCTGTTCGTCTCTAAACCACTCTGTTATTGAGTGCGCTACCACTCCTCCAATACCGCGTATGTTTGCAAGCTCCTCTTCTGGAGTTTGCATAAGCTCAGACAACGTATCAACATGTTGCGTCAGAAGACGTGCAGTCTCTTCCCCTACATGAAATATAGAAAGTCCTACCAAGAGGCGATCAAGAGGCACTTCCTTTTTCTGCTCAAGGGCGGCAAGTAGTTTGTCTGCGGAACGTTCTTTAAATCCTGGAAGTGCAAGTAACTCATCGCGCGTCAAATCAAAGAAATCATCAAACTCTCCGACGAGTTCGTGCTCCATAAGAAGCGTAACCGTCTTTGTACCAAGTCCATCAATATCGAGCGCATGTTTGCCGGCAAAGTGTGCAAGTTTTCGTTGCTGTTCAGCAAACGACCCGCGCACTGCGCACCGATGTGCAGCCATTCCAGGCACTCGTTCTATCCGCCCATCTCCACCACACAGTGGTGAGTGACTCGGAAACGTCCAGACTACTTCACTACCGGTACGAAATTCTGTTAGCACCTGCACAATCTCGGGAATAATATCTCCTGCTTTTTGCAGAATAACGGTATCGCCCACACGAATATCGCGTTCCCGAATAAAGTCTTCGTTGTGCAGTGTGGCGCGCGCAACGACCGTCCCTGCAACGCGTACTGGCTGCATGTGGGCAACCGGCGTCACCACCCCTGTGCGCCCCACCTGAAGCGTAATGTCTTCAATAACGGTCGTCACCTGCTCAGCCGCAAACTTAAGCGCGATAGCAAAACGAGGCCCTTTCCCGGTGTAGCCCAGTGCCTCCTGATATTCCCGCTCATTTACTTTCACCACCACCCCATCAATTTGATAGTCTTCCTTTTCTCGTCGCTTTCCTTCCCAGGTCTTCCAATAGCTAACGATCTCACTAAGAGAGTCGGTCTCAATCATGTGCGGATTGGTTGGAAGGCCAAGCTTCTTGATGAGTGCAATTTCTTTGTGTTGAGTGAGGGGTAAATCCTCTTCATACGCATCGATGTCGTAAAGAAATACATCAAGCGGGCGTGTTGCCGCAATACTACTGTCCAGCTGTCTAAGTGATCCAGCTGCTGCGTTACGTGGATTTGCAAAGACCGATTCGCCTTCTTTCTCACGAACTCTATTAAGTTCTGCAAGTCCTGAACGCGTCATAAACACTTCTCCTTCAACAATGATTGAAACATCGTTTTTAAGACTCCGAGGTACGGACTTAATGGTGCGGACATTGTGCGTGACGTCTTCTCCCACGCTTCCGTCACCACGCGTAGCTGCAGTTACGAGTACACCATGTTCGTAGGTTAGAACAATGTGGAGACCATCAATTTTAAGTTCTGCCGTATAGGTTGGCGTAATCTCGGTTCCGTATGCTTTCAGAAGTCCTTTGCGTACTCGCTCATCAAATGCAGCAAGGTCGCTCTCGGTAAACGCGTCATCGAGCGACCATTGTGGCACTTGATGACGTACCTTTTGGAGCCCTGGCGCAATACTTCCCACCACCGTTTGAGTCGGTGAATCAGGAGTGACCAACTCAGGATACTCCCGCTCAAGTTCGGCAAGTTCGTGCTTCAGGGAATCAAGTGCTTCTGGGGAAATAGGGGCCTCTACCCCTGCATGATACAGGGCGCGGTATTCAGTAATGGCGCTACGGAGCATCTCTGCTCTCGCTACTTTATCGCTCGGCACGGTCATCCTTAATAGGATACCTTAAGTCCGCGTTCTATGCGTCTAGCGTCACCGGCGTTACAGGTGTTATACCCATTGGCGTATATATTGGTAGTTCCATCCTGATATTTGTACACAATCACCTCTGCACTCTCTCCTGTTCCTGCGCATGGAAGCGTAAAGGTCGTAATACGCTTATTACCTCCGCTCGTTGGGTTCGTAAAATTCGTTATGGTGCGCGTGTCACACGAAATACTTCCACTTGCCATAGGGCTGGTGTAGCTAAAGGCGTTGAACTGCTGATCGTAATAAAGTGCACACTCCATAGCAGAGTCTGCCGCATAAAATGCGTATTGGGATTGTTTTGCAGTTGAGGAGAGAATGACCTGCTTATAGGAAACCTCAAGCAGTGACACACCAAGTGTCACTGCGATAGTAGAAAGAAGAATCGCAATAAGCAATGTGAAGCCTCGTTGGTTCTTGATCATAGCCAGTCGTTTAGTATGTCCGTCACCGTAATAGAGTGCTGGCCATGGAAGAACCATTCAACGGTAGACGTTACCTTTACCTCTCGTGCACTAATCCATTCAAGGTTAACGTATCGTGTGTATTTTGTTTGTGTTCCTCCGGCAGCAATCTGAGTGTACACACCCGAGGACGTGTTGAGGTACAACTTTGGACAGGTACCTCCACACAAACTTACCTGTGAGGAGGAGCGCGTTGGATCAACCGTACATTTCTTCCCGGATCCAAAGCAATTCACGCTCCCGGTCGTACTCCCGTCCAATCCCTCCATCCAGCTACGCTCATTGCTCTGACGACTAAAGTTATAGAGGTAATTTGCATCACGTACCGCTCGTATATACTCAAGACCCTCCTGTGCAAGAGACGCTGCAAGCAAATCGTCTCGCGACGTGTACGAAGCAGACAATGAACGCTGAATGGCGTAGTACGGGAGAACTATGGTAAGTGCAAGGAGAGCGACAGCGACCAATGTCTCAACAAGTGTAAAGCCTTTGTGGTGCGGGTACATCATATTTCAATAAGACGCTGAGACGCCATGGTCTGAATCGTGAAGTCTATATTTGCTGATGTTGGGTCTGGCTTCATGTATCCCTTTAAAACAAAGATAACGTGTGGTTGGATATAATTATTTCCTGGATCAGTCCCCACACCACGCACATAAAACTTCATATTTTGAATCACTACACGCGAGTCGGTGAGGGGTGTGGCTACGGAGTCTGAACACACGGCACCAACTGCAAGTGCGCATACACCAATAGAGCCACTGGCCATTTGGTAGTAGGTCACCTCTCTTCCCCGATCGTCTAGGAAGGTAAAAGAGCTTCGTGGAGCAGTTGGGCTCCAACAATTAGGACTTGCCGCCTGCCCGCCGCAACGATACTGCGAACCGGTACGTATTGTGCGCGACATACTATCAACCGCAAACGATAGGTTATTTACGACATCATTGGTAATTCTAGCTTTTCTATCAAGAACCATGAACTTCAAAAACGCTCCAGTAGCCAGTAGCATGACCAAGCTAAAAAGCGCAATGGAGACCATCATCTCAAGCAGTGTGTATCCGCGTGTATTTCTCATGGCGAGGAGCAGTTGGTGAACGTCGTGACGTCCTGCGAACATGATTGAGGAACAGATACCTGGCCCACCTTAGAAATGTATATGCACTTCTTATTTCCGCCTGCTGGAGAAGCGATATAGATTCGTGCACACAAGAAATCGCGCTTACGAAGTCCTGAAGTAAGTCCTGTCATAATTGCTTCAGTATTTGGTCGCATAAACGCCACATGAAGTGACTCTATAGAACCTTTGTTTGTTGTTCCAGACGCACATGCTCGCGTTATGGTTGTGTCGTCCATCCAAATACCACAGAAGTCTGAAATACTGAATCCCTTGTTGAGAGAGTACGGCGTTACCGCTTCTGCGTTATTGTCATACATGCAATTTCCCGGTTTCCATTCTGGAAGTGAGTTATCGTTCACAATCGGACATCCAGGATTATTTAGATGTACGGCCGAATTTATGTCACTAAAGATCGTATAGCTGGTTGGTGTCGCCTTCACAAAGTACACGCCGTAGCCAGCATTCTGTGTAGTACCAAACATTCGACTAGAAAGACCGAGTGATTGTGCTTCACGAATAGACATAGCCACCGTATACGTCGTACTCGTCAAAATAAGCTGACGGTTATAGGAGGATTGGCTCGTAAGGGTAATGGCGGTCAGAAGCACAATGAGACCAAGCACCACAATGAGCTCAACAAGCGAGAACCCGCGTTGGGTTTTTACCACAGGAGATACGAAAGAGGGTTCCATGTACAGAAATAAGCAAGGAGATACCCGAGTGCAAGAAACGGCACAAAGGGAACCTCTATACCCATTCTAGGGCCACCTCGGCGCAAAACCAATATGCCTACACCAACAACTCCGCCAATCCAGAACGACAGCAGAAGACCACCAACGGCATAGGGCGCGCACAATAAAGACAGTGCGAGCGCAACCGGTGCGTCGCCTAACCCCATTGCCCTTCCCCCGGAGAGCACGTGGAGCAAGAAGAACATGAGGCCAATGGCGCCTGCACACACAAGAGCAAAAGCGAGTCCTTCTGTTGTGTGTGCAGAGAACCACAGCATAAGGGCACCAAGTGCAATCAATAGATTTGATGCAACCGTAGGTACCACCGTATGCTTGAGGTCATACACAACGATAAACATAAGCACCACGAGGGCAGAGAGGAAAATACCAAGCTGGATGGTAGGACCGAGCACCAGGTATGAAAGGAGAAACAGTGTAGCCAACATGGCTTCCATCACCATGTAGCTTGCGGGAATGCGTGATCCACACGTAAAACACCTTCCGCGCGCTATAAGCCACGAAAGCACGGGCACGAGGTCGCGTCCGGTAAGAGGACGTGCACATGAGTTACACCGCGAACGGGCGTTACTCCATGACTGCCCCGTATTAATGCGTTCAGCAACAACACCTATGAAACTACCGAGTATTGCACCAAGTCCAAGAAATACTGCTGCGAGGAGTACCTCCATGAGCTAGTTACAGTTGAAGTCGTTTGCTGCGACAGAGGATGCTGCTGTAGTGACCGCCCTTCCTTTGTAATCAACGCAGAAGAATCCAGTTGATCCTTTAAGTGGAGCTTCTGCTGCCCATCCATCTGTCCCATCAACTGAGTCTGACGCGTCGTTACACTTAACATATCCAGCCCGACCACCCACCCCCCCATTAGCGCTATAGGTATAACTATACTTAGTCGCAATGTTGTTCAGAATGCTATACATAGACTTCGTTCCGTTCACGGTTGTGTTCGTACACACGTTTGCATAACTTCTTCCGTTTGAGTCAACAAACAATTCTGCCTGGGTACGAGCTGCAAGCATACCTTTCTTAATAGCTGCATCAGCCCCCTTTGTGCGCGCAGTATTGAGGGAAACAAGCACGACTGCTGAAAGAATGCCGATAATTGCGATAACAATAAGGAGTTCTATGAGGGTAAAACCACGAGATGGGCGCAAATTCATTACCTTATGCTAACAGATAGCCCAGTTATCCTTTAATTATTGTGTGTATAAAAGAAAACACGCGGTCAGATGACCGCGTGTTTTCAGAAAACCTAGTAGTTTGTTATGGACAAACTGCTGCTGCTGATGCTCCTCCTCCAAGCGCGATAGTAGCGCCAGAATACTCTTTGGCTACACCCGTACTGTCAACACAGAACCACTTATCGGTCACCGCCTTCAACTTATGCGCGACTGCGTATGAAGTTCCTGTACCGATTGCACATGCTGAGTTAGCGTATGCGGTTCCACCAAACGCGGTTGAAGCCGCTGCAATAGCTGCCTTAATAGTTGGGTCTGTGAACATACCAACATACAAGTTTCCAGACGCAGCACATAGGCCAGAGGCGGTTGTCGCGGCGTTGGTTCCATACGTATTGGAGTTGGAGTCATAGTAAAGCTCCGCCTGTGTCTGGATCGTTACGATGTTTGACTTGATCGCTGCGTCAGTTCCCTTTGCACGTGCTGTGTTAAGGGACGCAAGCACGACTGCTGAAAGAATACCGATAATAGCGATAACGACGAGAAGCTCAATGAGCGTAAAACCGCGTCGTGTGCTTGAGGTTGCAAAATTCATAATGATGAATGTCTAGTTAAGGCGGGTTACGAGTAAAGTCCGCTCCACGTATTGTACGAGAGAAAAGCTAGCAAATTGGCGCCCTTGTGGATAACAACTACCCAATTGCCCCTGCGAGGTTGTAAATAGGCACCATAACGGACGCGAGGAGACTTCCCACACCAAGACCCAAAAGCACAATCATCATCGGTTCAATGAGGTCAACGAGGGTATCAACCGCGGTTGAAACCTCTCTCTGATAGAACTTCGCCAGTGTAGAAAGGATGCTACCAAGCTCTCCTGTCTCCTCTCCAACTCTGATCATGGCCACCATAATGCCCGGTACTTCAGGATGTGTGCCAAGTGCTTCTGAAATAGAACTTCCTCCTTTCACCGCCTCCCCCGTCTCACCAAGCACCTTACTGAACACCGGACTTCCTACGACGTTTGCGGTGATTTCAATGGCTTCCACAACCGCAATACCCGACACAAGCATTGTTGAGAAGTTGTCTGCAATACGTGAGAGGTACAGTTTCTGATACAGGTTGCCCAAGTACGGAATACTGAGCTTCAGACGATCAAACATATAGCCCCCTCCTGCTGTTTGCGCATGACGAACCGCCAAGAACCCTCCCACAATAATCGCTAGCAAGAAGAAGAATCCGTAGTTAACCAAAAACTGAGACAGCCCGATAACCACTTGCGTGTAAATAGGAATTTCCTGCCCTGACTCAATCAAAATGGCACTAATCTTTGGAATCACGAGCGTCAACATGAGCGCCATAACGACCACGAACACACCAATAACAAAGGCTGGGTAAATGAGGGCGTTCTGCGCCTTACTCACCACCTCATAACTACGATCAAGGTAGTCAGCCAAGTATCCAAACGTTTCCGAAAGTTTTCCGGACTCCTCACCCGCCCGCACCATGTTTACGTAAAAGGGACTAAAGGCCTTTGGGTGGCGCGCAAGCGCTTTACTGATCGGACTTCCTCCCTGAAGGTCGTCCGCAACGGTCGTCATAATCTCGGACAGATATTTGTTATCAACCTCAGAAGCCAACAGACGGAAAATACGAAGCGCTGACACCTGCGCCTCAAAGAGTGTGGCTATCTGACGTGAGAGAATCACCACGTCCTTGTTGTTCAAATGCTTAAATGCACCAATATCAATCTCAAGGATTGATTTCTTGTTCATCGGCTCTATGGCCGAAACAATGAGGTTACGGCGCTGAAGCGTGGACACGGCCACATCCATGGAAAGTGCTTCAATGGTTCCCTCTTTCTCGTGTCCGTCTCTATCCAGTGCGCGGTAGGTAAAAAGCATAGGCTCTAGATATAGCGCTCAAACGTCTTCGGATCACTAGCTCGTTCATACGCGTGTTCAATCGTCACCTCACCACGACGCACGAGCTCAGCAAGCGAACGGTCCATGTCAATCATGCCCTCCTGGGAAGAGGTCTGAATGACGGTGGTGATTTCGTGAGTGCGACCTTCACGAATAAGGTTCGCAATGGCGCTGTTGTTGATCAAGAGTTCGTATGCAGGAATCTGCCCGCCAGCAATACGAGGCACGAGGCGTTGCGAGAAGATTCCGGCAAGAGATCCTGCGAGCTGAACGCGCACCTGATCCTGCTGGTTGGGTGGGAACATGTCAATAATACGGTCAATAGTTTGTGCCGCATTGTTGGTGTGTAGTGTTGAAAGCACCAAGTGTCCCGTTTCAGCAGCCGTCACTGCAGCAGAAATCGTTTCCTGATCGCGCATCTCTCCCACCATAATGACGTTCACGTCTTCACGAAACGCAGCCTTAAGTGCTTGAGGAAAGTCGGGAGCATCAATACGCACCTCTCTCTGGTGTATAAGTGACTTCTTTTGTTCAAAAAGGTACTCCACCGGATCCTCAATGGTCACAATGTGCTCTGAACGTGTTTCATTAATGCGATCAAGGAGTGCAGCGAGCGTGGTTGACTTACCCTGCCCCACAGGCCCCACGACCAAGAAGAACCCTTGGGTCTTTTGGGAGAAGACTTCAAGAATGGGAGGTAGGTTAAGCGTTGTGAAGTTACGAATCTCGTGCGGAATGAGTCGCATCGCAATCGCAATAGATCCCTGCACCTGATATCCGTTCACACGAAAGCGTGCCTGGTCTTTGTGTGCGTAGGAGAAGTCAATCGCACGATTCTCATTAAATCCCTCATAGCGCCCTGGTGGCGCCATACTCTTCAACATATCTTCCGTATCTTTAGGCGTGAGAACGGGGTGCTGTACCAGAGGAACAAGAGACCCAGACACACGAATGATGGGTGGCGAACCAACGGACATATGCAAATCAGACCCTCCTTCACGAACAACGGTATCGAGAAGCTCTGTTACGGAAGGTGTTGCGCTCATGCTATTTTCTCAATTATAGAAATAGTCTCCGTATACACTTCAGACGGAATAGCAGACGCCTTGATGATGTACCCGGACACATTAAACGACTTTGCTTTTTCAATATCTGAATCCTGTCCCTGGTTAGACAGCACGATGAATTTCGCGGTTGGTGCGAGATTCTCCTTGCGCACCGTCTCGAGTACCTGGAAACCATCAATCTCTGGCATCACCACATCAAGCAGTACGGCATCAGGCGCTGGCTTATCACGAAGTGCCTCAAGTGCTTCTTTTCCTCCCGGAAACGCGGTTACTTCGTGCCCCTGAGCACGAAACTTAACGGCATACATATCAAGGAGAAAGCGATCATCATCAACAAGGTATATGCGATAGGTAGCCATAGGTATTTACGTAGTTTCTTCCACGGGGGCCGTTGCTTCTTCGTCCTCTAGAAGTTCCCCGCCAAGGGTTTGTACTTCTTCAAACGGAATCGTTCCCGCTAACGCCTTCATGATAGCATCCTCGCGCATGGTGAGCATGCCTTTTGCACGGGCTGCCGCAAAGACTTTTTCCTCAACAGGCTCGGTCAAAATAACGTGTTCCAAGGCATCATCAATCTTCAGAATTTCAAAAACCGCCACACGCCCGCGCGTCCCGTTTGGACAATCAGGCGTTGAAGACGCATGGTACACCTGCTTAAATTCCGGCAGGGTTGAGTGGTATTCGGCTGGAAGATCCGCAAACTCCTTATCAAAGTATACTTTCATACTCTCGGTAACCTCCTCAGGAGTTCCCGCACCGGGACACAGTTTACGCACCAGGCGCTGTCCAATAGCCGCAATCAGTGTTGGCGCAATCAAATACGGATCCACACCCATATCAACCAAACGTGGAATCACACCAGAGGCGGTGTTGGTGTGAATGGTGGAGAACACGAGGTGACCAGTGAGTGCTGCCTGAATAGCAAGCTGTGCCGTCTCTTTATCGCGAATCTCTCCCACCATGATCACGTCTGGGTCCTGACGCAAAATGGAACGAAGTCCAGACGCAAAGGTGTATCCAATCTCAGGAAACACCTGAGATTGGGCCACGCCAGGGATTTCGTACTCAACCGGGTCCTCTACCGACACCACATTCATCGTTTCGCGATCAATCTCCGACAACATAGAAAACAGGGTGGTTGATTTACCAGATCCCGTTGGTCCCGAGATCAAAATAATGCCGTATGGCTGGCGGATTACATCCCTGATGGTTGCAAGGTCTTTGTCCGAAAGCCCAATCGTATCAAGAGAGGCAATAGCTCGTGAGCGGTCAAGAATACGCATCACCACCTTCTCGCCATTGTGTGTGGGGAACGTAGACACACGGAAGTCAATGCGCTTCCCCTCAACGGTTGCAGAGAAACGACCATCTTGTGGCTTACGTTTCTCATCAAGACGTATCTGCGCCAAGATCTTAATACGTGCAACAACGGCTTGATGCACTTTCGCAGGTAGCTCTAGTGAGGTGTGTAGATCACCGTCCATGCGGAAATGTACGCGCGTCTTCTCGGGCGTTGGTTCTATATGGATGTCACTTGCTCCTCCCTCTACCGCGTACCGAAGCACGGTCGCCACAATCTTAGTAACGGGAGCGTCTGCTTTAATGGTGGTAGTCCCTTCTCCCTCTCCTTCTTTTTCTTCCTCTTCTTTTGCGTCACCAACGGGCGATTTATCCAGCTCCAAAAGAGCCTCATCCACTACCCCCGTAAAACTTTCATACTCTTCCAGCACTTTCTTCAGGTCTGTGCGAGAAATGAGGAAAATCTTATACGGCATGCCAAGCCTGCTTGAAATAAACTGGAGTGCGTCTTGGGCTTCTATGTTGTTTGGATCAACAATACCCACCTCAAGTGCTCCGTCCTTTACTGAAATAGGCACAAACTCATAGTGTTTTGCGGACTCCTCAGGAATAAATTGAAGAGAATCTTTATCTACCGGGTTTGTGGTCGGCAGTGCTTTGTATGGGATCTTGTAGTACTCAGAAAGGGTTTTGAGGTAGGTCTCGGCAGGCACGCCATGGCGCTCAAGTACCGACTCAAGCTCGCTTCCACCCTTCACCTCAGCAGACACCTGATCCGCATCTTCAGGTTTTAGTACTCCTTTCTCCTTGAGCAAGGAAAGGACATCCATGGCGAATTAGCGCGCCTGCGGCAAACCAATGAGTGCCGCAAACGGATCCCTGCGTCCTATCTCTTCGGGAATAACGGCAACGCGAATGTCTTCAAGCGACAAGAGTCGTGGATCACTAAGAAACTCAGTATCAAATGAGATGGTCTCAATACGCGACGCGAGGTTAAGGAACATAATCTCGTCCTCACTAGCCATCTGTCCCTCACTCACAATTTCCTCGTCTGTTGGGGTCTTTGCGGCATTCATAAGCACCAACGCCGCAATACCAACGGTTGCGATGAGCGCGATGATGAGAATGGTTGTCGTTTTTGAAAGGCGCATAAGCTATTGAAGCCAGTATATACGGAACGTGACGTCGTAGGTATACACACCCGTTAGTGTGTCGCTGGATACTGTGATCGAAACAACATCAAGAAGTCGCAAACTCTTCTCCGTTGCCTTAAGGAACGAGATAAAAGATGAGTAGGTACCGGTTGCCGTCACCGAAAGATCAATCATACCGAGCGGTTCGTCCGACTTGAGCGTGTATGCGCCCCCGTCTTCCTTTACCGCTTCCCCCTCAGATGTTTGGTCCCCTATTTGAAAGTTTGAAAGGCGAATACCGGAGCGCGCCGCAAGAGCATCAAGATCAAGAATAAGCTGAATGTTGTTTACGTTGTCAGGAAGGAATGCTTCAAGTCGCTCCAATCCTTCTGCCGGAAGCGCGGCACGTTCAATTTCAAGCTCCTCTTCACGCTTTTTGAACTGGTCGGCTGCTTGGAGCGCACTGTCGTATCCTTTTATTTTTGCCTGTGCATCGGCAATGGGTCCGGTAAAGGTAGGACTGGTGTAGCCAAAGAAAATACCAACGGCAACGATGACGAGCACGGCGGGAAAGATTTGTTGCATCATAGGGCAGGTTTGGTCGTTGTGGCTGCTGGCGTTGTGGTTGCTACCGGAGCAGGCGCTACGACCTCTGGCTCAGGTTCAACAACCACCGGAGCCTCCGGCATACCCATCACCACAACCGAAGGTTCAAGTTCTGCAGTGAGCGTGAATCCAACGGTACCGTTCTGGTTCAGTGAAATGCCTGAGAATATGGAGCGTTTGAAGCGCTTCTCTGCCGCAATGGCATTTGATTGAGCGGCGAGCGTATTGAAATTGCGCGCAACACCAGAGAGTTCAATGCGTGCAGTTCTGTCTTCGGCAACATCAAGCGTCAAATCTTCAAAGCGAACATTCTGCAGTGTTGCATCCTCAAGCAACGTAAAGAAGCGTGATGTATTGGTGTGGTTTTGGATCATGTTCTTTCCCGAATCAAAACGCTCCTTCAAACGAAGGTACTCCTCAACACGCTCCTCGTTAATAGTAAGGCGCGCGTCTTCAAGAGCAGCGTTCTTAAGCGTTACCGCGCTCTGCAAATACTTTTCATACCCAAACACGGCGCCTGCCGTTACCACCGACACACCGAGGATGACGAGTGCAATAAGCAAAAAGATATTATCCCCGCCCTGCTTCTTGCGAGATACATCAAGCGCTTGCTTGGGTACGAACGATGTTGGAATGCTTGGAGAAATAGCCACAATATCAGTATACGGGTAGAGTGCGTAAAGTACGCACGCTTATACACACGTGTTAATTCAGTTCTTCGAGCTTGCGGAGCGCAAGACCAACAGCTACCGCAAATTCTGGGCCAATTTCCTGCAAGACTGGGCGCATGAATGCGGGTGCCTCCGTTTTCGCAAAGGGATCAGCAATACGAACTTCTGTTGAGAAGAACGAGCGGGCGTAGGCTGCAAGTTCTTTAGTCACACCACCTCCTCCGGTAAGCACAATGCAGGAAATCGTCTTGTGATTCATAGTCTCGTACTGCGCCTGCACGCGTTTTGCTTCCTCAAGGATACGAGAGAACACTATTTCAATAGTCTTGCGATCATACTGGCTAGCACCATCAGCAAAACCATGCGCTTTCTTAAGCGCTTCTGCTTTTTCAACGGTAAGACCGTGTGCGCTTGCAATCGTGCGCGTTACGTCCTGTCCTCCTTGTGGAATGTTGTGTGAAAGCGCGACCACACCATGCTCAACGACATACACTTTTGTTGCCGACGCGCCGATATCAAGCACAATGACGGGCTTTACGGGCTCATCAACCACTGAGCGGATGGTGCTAAAGATCTCAATCTCATAAAAGCTTGCATTGATGTTTGCACCACTCACGACGTTCTGTAGGAGCGCAAGCTGATCGTTATGCACCGCAACAATCAGTACTTTTACTTTCGCAGGAGGAGGAGCCCCTTCTGAAACTGGCTCTGGCACAATGAACCAATCAAACTGAACTTCGGTCACAGGTACGGGAATATATTTGCGGGCCTCAAGCTCAACAATGGTCTTCATCTCGTCAGGGTTATCCCGGCGTGGAAGTTCAACGAGAGTCAAAAGTGAGCGAGAGAATGGAATAGACACGCCCGCTTCAGGAGTTGTCACATTTGCCTCACGCATAAGATCAACGAGGGTCTCCGCAATTTTAGCAGCGGGAAGGTTTGTTGCCTGACCAACCTCACTTCCTGCATAGGGCCCAAGCGAAAGTTCACCATAGGTTTCAAGAATGGCGGACCCGCCCTGACGACGCAGTTGCACCACCTTCAGTGACGAAGATCCAATATCAAGACCAAGAACACTTCTGTTCTTCTTTTTCCCAAAGAGATTTGAGAAGAAACTCATTGCGAAGAATTGTATCATGCGAGGTATGTGGTGGCTTGATTGGATAAGTGATCTTGTGTTCCCTCCCCGCAGCCACGCACTACTGGTGCGCAGCGCCACACTACCTGATTTATTACTTCATAACGCACCGGTCCCTGTGCATGAGGGCGTTGCTCTCTTCCCCTTTCGCACGCCCCTTATCCGCGCACTTATTACCGAAGCAAAGTTTAAAGGAAACACACGTGCCCAGATGCTGCTTGGACAGGCTGTGCGTGAGTTCATTGGCGAGTGGCTGGACGACGTGAATGGACTCGAACAAAGACCTGTTGCACTTATTCCAATTCCTCTTTCAAAGAAGCGCTTTCGTGAGCGCGGATATAACCAGGTCACCGAGATTGCACGCCATGCAGTTGTGGGAAACGATATAGAACTCATGACCCATGTACTCTCACGAACGAGAGATACCCGAGCTCAAACAACCCTTGGAAAAGAAGCCCGTAAAGAGAACCTGTCTGGAGCGTTTGCTTCACAACCCCTTAATCCTGCATTCCTTTATATAGTGATAGATGACGTGCGCACTACCGGAGCCACCCTCGCAGACGCTGTTCGGGCACTACAAAACGCAGGTGCCGTGCGGGTCGTATCGCTTGCGGTGGCGTATTAGATGGTAGTATGGAGATATGCCCAAGTCGTTAAATAACGAACGAGTAATATTCCCCACAGGCGTGCAGCATTCGTTTTTAGATGAAGTTGTGGCTACGTTAGGCGTAGATGGGAGCGCACAACTTTGCGGGTGTTCTGAAAGAACCCTGCGCGATTGGAAAAGAGAAAAGTTCCACATGCCATTGAGCGCAGTTCATACCTTGTCCAAAGCGATTGGAAGAAGCGTACCTCGCCATATCAAGGTTAAAGATGCATATGCTCATACGTCGGCCGCTGGAAGAAAGGGCTACGAATCGTCTCTCGCAAAATATGAGGGAATACCCAGAAATGAACGCGCCCGCAAAGAAGCTTGGGATCGCTGGTGGGAGCACATCGGAAAAAATAACGTAAACAGCCACTTTCGCAGTACTCCAGTACTCAAACCAAAGAGGACTACTTCGTTAGCAGAACTGATTGGTGTTTTTATGGGAGATGGCTCATTGAGTACGTACCAAGCAACAGTAACGTTGCACCACCACGACGATATTGAGTACGCTCAATTTGTATCCAAGTTAATTCAGCAAACGTGTGACGTTATGCCGCGTACATACCACTATCCAGAAAAGTCAGTGGTTGTCGTAACAGTGTCAAGAAAGCAATTCGTAGATCATTTACACAAACTTGGATTACCTATCGGGAACAAAATCAAGCAGAATATTGATATCCCTGATTGGATTAGAAAAAACCTCTCCATGAGTAAGGCATGTTTGCGCGGTCTGATTGATACAGACGGTTGTCTATTCGTTCATCGCTACACATCAAAGAACAAATCTTACTCATACAAGAAGCTTCAATTCACGAGTAGTTCACCAACATTACTTAGGAGCGTTTCAGAAATTTTAGCAAGTCTCGGTATTTCTTCTCGAATTTGCGGTACTGACGTAAGAATTGATAAAAGATCTGACGTTGATGCCTACTTTAAAGTTGTGGGTTCGCATAATGCGAAGCATTTGAAGAGATACGCACAATAACCTATAGTGTCCAGACGGAGAGGTGGGTGAGTGGCCGAAACCAGCACACTGCTAACGTGCCAGAGGGTAATTCCTCTCGAGGGTTCGAATCCCTCCCTCTCCGCAGAGATTGAAGCGGCCATCTACTTTAAGTAGATGGCCGCTTCATAAATTCATTGAGTGTAGCCCAATCCTTGCTGATAGAATGTCTACAGAACATTTATCACCTAGCACCCCTTTCATGAACAACCGAACTATCATCGCTATTGTTGTTATCGCTCTTGTTGCTCTTGGCTCCTATTTCCTCTTTGGCTCTACCGCATCCGCCCCAACACCGGAACCGGAAGCTCCTCAAGTAACTTCTGCTGAGGCCACTCAAGGAGAAGTGATTGTCTCATACACTAACGAAGGATTCTCTCCACTTGAGACAAACATTAAAGTCGGTGACACCGTACGTTTCGTAAATAACGCATCAAGTGGACTTTGGGTTGGTGCTGACGAACACCCAACACACACCAACTACGATGGAACATCAAAAGATGATCATTGTGTTGATGGCGCACCAACAGGTGGCGCCTTTGATATGTGTCGCCAAATGGCTACAGGAGAGTCATGGACCTTCACCTTCACTAAAGCTGGTACCTTTGACTTCCACAACCACGCACGTGCCCAGCATGGAGGTTCTGTTGTGGTAACCAACTAGCATGCACCTACTGCGACTCACTCCCGAGGAGATTGTTCTGCGCGTTGGCCTTGCATTTGCGTTCCTCTATCCGCCATTCGCGGCCTTCTCTGATCCGTACTCATGGATTGGATACTTTCCAGCACCTCTTGCTGACCTGGTTGCGCCGCACGGAATTCTCCTCCTTCATACCTTCGGTGTTATTGAAATCATCCTGGCACTCTGGATCCTGTTTGGGAAAAAGATCTTCGTCCCTTCGGTGCTTGCAACTGCACTTCTACTAGCGATCGTTGTTGCCAACCCCTCCCAATTCCCCATTCTCTTTCGAGATCTAGCAATTGCGTTCATTGGTCTGTCACTTGCGATAGCGCATCGCCCACACCATGCCTAGAATAAGCGCCGGTGGCATCGTACTTGGTGACGGTGGAACTATCGCACTCGTGCGCAATCAAACAAGTACGTTATGGTTCTTTCCTAAGGGTGGTGTTGAGGAGGGAGAAACCGACGAAGAAGCCGCCCGAAGAGAAATAGAGGAAGAAGCAGGACTCACCGATCTTGAGTATATCGCTGACCTTGGAACGTATGAGCGCCCGCCCATTCACAAAGACGGTACGTACAAAGATGAGATGATGACTATCCATATGTTTTTGTTTGCCGCACCTCAGGACGCTATCGTTACCCCTTCCATGGAAATAGTTGCAGCACGATGGATGCCGTACCGAGAGGTTGCAGACAACCTACAAGATCAGAAAGACCGTGCGTGGTACATCAGTGTCTTTGAACGCGTGCGTGAAGCAATTCAGCGGGACTAACGTATGGCGCGCGCAATTGCGGGTACCACTTTTTTATCCGTCACATCAGGAATGATACGGCGCGCCGTTGGGTTTAGTACAAGCCCGGCAAGCGCATGAGCGGCACGTAGTTTTGACACTTCCGTTATCTCGCGCACTCCTTTATCAAGTGCTCCCCGAAACACGCCTGGAAACACGAGGGCGTTATTCACTTGATTAGGGAAATCAGAGCGTCCGGTAGCAACAACGTACGCACCTCCCTCTAGCGCCTCTTGCGGAAGTATCTCTGGTGTTGGGTTTGAAAGCGCAAACACGACTGGTTTCTCACTCATGAGTGACACATCAGATGCCCTCATCACGCCTGGGCCTGATAGACCAATAAATACATCCGCACCAATGAGTGCGTCCTCTAGGCTTCCCTGAAGCCTGCGCGGATTGGTTATCTTCGCAATCTCTTTTTTAGCCGCGTTCAAATCTTTGCGCTTCGTATGAATAACTCCTGCACGGTCCAGAAGGACAACGTCGGATAATCCTTCAGCAAGTAGTAGTTTTGAAACAGCGATAGCGGCCGCTCCCGCACCAGCAATCACGACTTTCGCTTTCTTCAATGGCTTTCCTACAACTTTCATGGCGTTTATAAGTGCCGCAAGCACCACGATAGCGGTGCCGTGCTGGTCGTCATGCATCACCGGAATATTGAGTGCTTTGATGAGTTGTTCTTCAATAGCAAAACAACCAGGAGCTTTGATGTCTTCTAGATTAATACCGCCAAACCCAGGAGCAATATTAATGATGGTGCGTACGATCTCGTCAGGATCTTGGGTATCAAGCACGATGGGCCAGGCATCAATGCCGGCAAGCTCCTTAAAGATAAGTGCTTTCCCTTCAAGCACGGGGAGTGCACCGTAGGGACCAATGTTTCCAAGACCAAGCACGGCAGATCCGTCTGAAATAACGGCTACACTATTCCTTTTTGTAGAGTAGGCGCGCGCGTCCTTCGGGCACTTCGCAAGATGCTCGGAGACCACACCCACACCCGGGGTGTAGAAAAGAGCAAAGTCTTGTTTGGTTTTGAGTTTCGCCTTTGCAGCGGTTGCCACTTTCCCACCAACCTTTTTATGAGCGGCGAGTACCGCTTTAACTGATTGCTTTTTCTGATCCATAGATGCGCACCTTATTCTTTGACGATAAGTGTTGCGGAACATCCCCCAATACCACCACGACCGATAACGTTTGCCGTCATACCCTTCTTGCCTGCGTGATACACCGCCATCCGCTCAGACCCATGAAGTGCAACAGCCCGGTTCCCAAGAATAGTTGCTGACGTTGCGTTCTCACTACGCCAACGGAATGTTACGAAATCTCCCTTGTGTGCAACCTTATCAGACACCGTCATACGACAGGTGGGTGCAGGAATATCAAGCACAAAGGTAGTGGACGCAAGCACGCTATCGCGGCTACGAATTTGTATCGTATACGTACCCTCTCGGAGAGTCTCCGGAAGTCGCACCTCTCTTACACCACTGGTTCGTGTGATACGAACTCCTTCAACAGCAGTGCCTCCCGTACCCACAACACTCAAAGTGCTGTGTGCGGGAATGTTTTCATACCGCACCGAGACAAAACGCTCGTTTGAACGCTTCACAGAAACGGAAGGATCTCCTGCGGCAAGCGTGCTTGAAGCACACGAAACGACGAGGAAGCTGATAAGGAGGGCGCGGATGGTGTACGACATATACGTATACGATACCATTCTCCCTTTATTTGCCGAATTACTTAGAAATAGGGCGCGAAATATGGAATCAGAAAAGGATATACTCTCCCTATGAAAGAAGACGCGTCACTTGAGACCTACTTCCCGCGCCTTAAAGCGGACCAGAAGAAAGCGCTCACGAAACTCGGTATCACGACCGTGCGTGACCTTCTGTATCACTTCCCTGCGCGCTATGAAGCAGCGGGCCCAACCGGAACTGTTATGAGTGTTACGCCAGGCACTGACGTCACCCTCTACGGGACCATACAAAAGCCCGAGACCCGCAAAGCGTGGAAGAGCAGACGTCCGATTGCCGAAGCGTGGCTCCATGATTCCTCCGGCAAGATTAAACTCATGTGGTTTAGCCAGCCATACATCGCCAAGATGTTAAACGACGGTATGGTCGTGCGCGTCACGGGCCGAGTCGCCGGAACCACTGAGAAACCTTATGTTGCAAACCCAGAGATTGATCGGACCCCGATAGCTCCTGACGCAGTGCACGACACACTCTTTAAAAAAGCAGACGATCCGAGAGTATTTGACGAAACGCTCTATGCGATTTATCCCGAGAGTAAAGGCGTGTCGTCGCTATGGTTCTTGCATGCGCTCAAACGGGTGTTTGAAGCACGCGTGCACGAGACCATGCATGACCCTATTCCTGAAGAAATATTGCTTCGCTATAACTTACCGGTTCTTTCAACTGCACTCGTATGGATACACGCGCCCAAGACCAAAGCGAATGCTGACGCAGCACGCAAGCGCTTTGCGTTTGAAGAAGTATTTGCCATGCAGTTGGTTCGCCAGAAAGAACGTGTTGATTCAAGGCGTGAAAAAGCTTTGCCGGTTTCTATAAATCAGAAAGCGCTTTCTGACTTCATTGCATCTTTTCCGTTTCCACCGACTACGGCACAAGAGCGCACCATTGCTGAGATCGTCTCTGACTTTGCACAAGCGCACCCCATGCGCCGACTTCTTGAGGGAGATGTGGGTAGTGGAAAGACGGCGGTCGCGGCTGCAGCAAGCTATATGGTTGCCACATCGCGTCCTCCAGACAGAGCAAGTGGCACCCTACAAGTGGCCTACATGTGTCCTACAGAGATTCTTGCCAAACAGCACTTCTCTACCTTTGTATCCTATTTCAAAGACCACCCCATCCCCATTGGTCTTATCACCGGGAGCGAGTGCAGAAAGTTTCCTTCTAAGGTTCCGTACGAAGAGTCAGCGAAGGTGTCGCGCGCGCAGTTTGCAAAGTGGGTGAAGAACGGCGAGATACCGATTGTGATTGGTACACACGCGCTCGTCTACAAGTCGCTTGAGTTTCAGCATCTTGCCTACGCCATCATTGACGAGCAACACCGTTTCGGAAAAGCACACCGACAAAAACTCACGAAGAAGGGTGGCGTATCTCCCCATTTGTTGTCCATGACCGCAACTCCCATTCCCCGCACCCTGGCGCTCACGATATATGGTGACCTTGATATCTCACTCCTTGATCAGATGCCCAAAGGGCGTAAGCCCATACACACAGAAATATTGGGGCCCGAGAAGCGTGAGGTTGGATACGCGCGAGTGCGAAGTGAACTCGCTGAAGGACGCCAAGCATATGTTATTTGTCCGCGCATTGATGAACCGAATCCTGCAAAGGAACTTGCGGTACAAGCAAAGTCCGTGAAAGCAGAGGCAGAGCGTTTGAAACGAGAGGTGTTTCCGAATGCCGTGATAGACATTCTGCATAGCAAGATGACGCCAGCCGCTAAAGAAGCGGTAATGCAACGGTTTGAACGTAACGAGGTACATATACTCGTTGCAACGAGCGTGGTTGAGGTGGGTGTGAACGTACCAAACGCAACCGTCATTTTGATTGAGGGTGCTGAGCGGTTTGGTCTCTCGCAACTCCATCAGCTACGCGGCCGTGTCATCCGTTCAAACAACCAAGCGTACTGTTTTGTGCTTCCAGAAACGTATGGACAAGCGACTAAAGACCGACTCAAAGCACTCACCACCGCGAAGAATGGATTTGAGTTGGCTGAGTATGACCTGTCACTTCGTGGAGCAGGAGAGTTATCAGGAAGTCGTCAGTGGGGGGTGTCTGATATTGCGATGGAAGCCATTAAGAATTTGAAGTTAGTTGAAGCGGCGCGCAAAGAGGCGCAGGAATTAATTGCACGTGATCCGGAACTCAAGACCCTTCCCCATTTCCATGGTCATTTGAAAGAGAAAGCGGAAGATATTCACTTTGAGTAGTTTCTGGTAGAGTCCATTTGGAGGAAAGGAGTTTCAGGATGCTGGTCCTCGCAATCACTGTGGTTGTCGTCTTGGCGGTTTACCTATGGCCTACAAACGACGACGAATTTGACTCCAGGTGGAGCAAGCCTGAGCAGCTCGACTGGAACGAACGAAGTGCAAACTTCAATATGGGGATGGCCTCAAGAGAGGAAGCCGACGGCAGCACGACAATCGTTGCCCTATACTCTCCCAAGCAGAACCTGTTGGTCAGACTCTAAAATAAAGGTGGCGCGGCGAAAGCTGCGCCACTTTATTTACACACCCGCCCCAACACGGTACGCTACGCAGACTTATGGTTAAAAAGATTTTCACCGTGCTCGTATACGGCTTCGCACTCATCGGTCTTCTGCTTGTTGGCGGATACTTTGCGGTGAAGTTTGGACTCACAAATGAGAAAGGCATCATTGATGTTCAGCGCGAGGCTTTTCTTGGAGACACCCCTGCCGTAGAACCAGGGTATGTGGGCCCGTGGCAAGACTCTGAGGAATGGGTAGTGATGGAAAGCGCCATACGGCGCGATGTTTCTGTTATAAACCGTGCTGCAGCTGACTCAGGAGTTCCTGCGCGCCTTATCGTCGCAAACCTTGTCGCTGAACAGCTTCGCCTCTTCTTTACCGAGCGCGAAGCATACAAGAAGTGGTTCTACCCACTCAAGATACTCGGCCCTCAGTCACAATTCTCGTGGGGCGTGATGGGTATGAAGGAAGAGACTGCTGTTGTAGTTGAGACAAACCTAAAAGATCCAACATCTCCCTACTACCTCGGGCCTTCGTACGAACACAAACTTGATTTTGCGACAGCTGATATTACTGGTGAGCGATTCACCCGCATGACAGACCAGCACGACCACTACTGGAGCTACCTCTATGCAGGTCTGTATCTAAAACAGATCATGACGCAGTGGGAAAAGGCTGGATTCCCTATCACCGATCGTCCTGAGATTCTCTCCACGCTCTACAACATCGGCTTTAAGTACTCCGTACCAAACGCAGATCCTAAAGTAGGTGGAGCTGGCCTCACCATCGCAGGGCGCGCATATAGCTTCGGCGGTATTGCAAACGACTTCTACCAGAGCACACTGCTCGTTGATGTCTTCCCAAAATAGTGCGCCCACCAGGACTCGAACCTGGGACCACGGAGGTATAAGCTCCGCGCTCTAACCAACTGAGCTATGGGCGCAGAAGTACTCTACAACTTTTTGACACTTCTTGCATATAAGAAAAAGAGACCGAATTCCTTCGGTCTCTTTTTCTTCCACATTCTTTATTTAACCTCCGCGACAATTGCCGCGATAAGTTCTTCCTCTTCTTTCACTTTTGGCGTAATACCATTTGCGATAAGAAGCTTTTCAAACTCTTCGCGCTCCAGTGTCTCCACCTCAACCAATCGCTCAGCAATAGCGTTAAGTGCGGTGCGGTGCTCGGTAAGTACTTTCTCAGCACTCTCCTTTGCTTCTTCAATCATGCGCTTCACTTCTGCATCAATTTGAGACGCAACGGCCTGAGAGAATGGTGCCTCCCCATGTCCTCCCTGATCATTAGCGAATGCTACCGGACCCACCGCCTTGCTCATACCGTAGCGGGCAACCATTGCGCGTGCGAGATTTGTGACCACAGACAGATCGTTTGAAGGACCCGTAGTGACGTCATCAAACACCATCTCTTCAGCGACATAGCCTCCCATCGTTGCCGCAATATCATCCATGAACTCTTTGCGCGACTGCATCTTACGGTCTTCAAACGGAAGTTTGAGCGTGTACCCGCCTGCTCGGCCACGACTGATGATAGATATCTTGTGGACCGGGTCTGCATACGGAAGTACGGACGACACGAGTGCGTGTCCCGCTTCGTGATACGCGGTCAGCCGCTTCTCTTTCTTGCTCATCAAGTGACTCTTACGCTCAGGACCCAAAATAACTTTCTCAATAGAGCGCACCAAATCATATTGCGTGATTTCGGTTCGTGTCTCGCGTGCCGCAAGAATTGCTGCCTCGTTCATGAGTGAGTAGAGCTCAGCTCCGGAGAAGCCTGGTGTACGCTCGGCAATAACCTCAAGGTTAACGTCAGGACCAAATGGCTTCTTGCGTGCGTGCACACCAAGGATTTCAAGGCGGTCCTTGCGGTCAGGCAAATCAATCATCACGCGCCTGTCAAAACGTCCTGGACGAAGGAGTGCCGGATCAAGAACATCAGGACGGTTCGTTGCCGCCATAACGATAACCTTCTCGGTTGGATCAAATCCATCCATCTCAACCAAGATCTGGTTCAGTGTCTGCTCGCGCTCATCGTTACCGCCGCCAACTCCCGTACCGCGCACACGTCCCACCGCATCAATCTCGTCCACAAAGATAATGGAAGGTGCGGTTTTCTTCGCCAATTGGAAGAGGTCGCGCACACGACTTGCACCAACTCCAACAAACATCTCAACAAATTCACTTCCTGAAATAGAAAAGAACGGAACACCCGCTTCGCCTGCAACGGCGCGTGCAAGAAGTGTCTTTCCGGTTCCCGGTGCACCCATGAGGAGAATACCTTTTGGAATGCGCGCACCAATATCAAGAAACTTCTTTGGATTCTTAAGGAAGTCCACAATCTCAACCAACTCTTCTTTTGCTTCTTTGGCGCCAGCAACGTCAGCAAATGTTATGCGCTGAGAGGTGTCTGCTGGATCAATCATGCGCGCCTTACTTTGACCGAAGGTGAGTGCCTGAATACCGGATCCCTTCATTTGGCGAGCCAAGAACCAGAAGATCACAACGAGGAACAACACGGGGAGAAGTAGTGGGCCAAATGTGAGCAGCCAGAACCGTAGTCCGGTTTCGGTTGCAATCGTAATCACGACTGCAGAAATCTGTTCAGGGGTAGCGCCATAGGCAACCAAAGTTTCAGGAAGCGACGTGCTTGGATCTTTCTTAGAAACTTTCTTCACGTCCTCCGCATAGGTAAGGGTAAGATCGTTCCCTTCAACCTTTATAGACGACACGAGTCCTGCCTTCACATCATTTGCCACCTGTGAGAGTGCAACTTCTTCTTTCTTCGTGAGCGATGAAGCGAAGAACGAGTAGATGCTCATGAGGAGCAAGAACACGAGCACGGTGGTAATAAGGTTTCCAATAAAACTCGGCCCTCCTGGGGCGAAGAACGACAATAAGTTCTGCTTCTTTGCATGCTTCCCTCCCTTCTTTGAAGGGGCTTTCTTTTTTGTATTCGGCGCCATAGTGAACTCACTATACAATAGAGCCTACTGCTATGGAATCAGAGAAAGAATCTATTGCGATCATAACGAGCGGTGGTGGCATGAAGTGTGCATACAGCGCAGGCGCACTTGTCGCGCTCGCACGTAAATTCAATGTCACTGCTCCCGACCTTTTTGTCGCCGCATCAGGCTCCACGGGCGCTATGTTCTATTACCTTGCCGGCCAATACGAAGATATTGAAAAAGCGTGGACCCGCTATCTCCCCTCTCCTCACTTCATTAGCTATGCACCCATTCCGTCAATGAAGATTAATTATCTGGTGGACACTATTTCCAAAGAATATCTTCCGCTTGATGTCGCAAAGCTTGAAGCAACACCAACCCGCTTCTTTGTTCCTGTTACGGATCAAGACACCGGAGAGACTCGGTTCATTAGTAACGAGTTGTGGTTCAACCCGTATGAAGTCATGCGTGCTGCAACCGCTATCCCTATTCTCTATAACGGACACGTGCGCCTTGGAAGTCGTAACTATCTTGATGGCGATTTCTCAACCGGTGTCACGGAACTCATTGCAAAGGCGGTACTTGCCGGAGCCAAGAGAATTCTCCTTATCACCAACACTGATGCACCTACTAAAGTTGGCAGAATGATTCTCCGCGCATACGGAAACCTCCTGCGTCCAGGACTTCGTGCGGCCGTACTGCGCGATCTTGCAAGTGACCAATCAATACACTGGCCAGGTGGGGTGCGTGTCGTACATGTGACACCCTCCTCTCCTCTTCCCACACTTCTCTATACTCGCGAGAAGCGAAAAGTCATTGAGTCGTTTAACATGGGGTTTGATGACCTGCTTGCCAAGCGCAAAGAAATAGAGGCATTATTTGAACTATGATTCTCATTGAGAACAAAAAGGTGCGTCTTCGCTTTGAAGTCCTTGAAACATACTCTGCCGGTATGGAGCTTGAAGGCACTGAGGTGAAGTCGCTTCGTCATAAGTTAGGGTCTCTAGACGGCTCGCGCGTGGTGGTGCGAGGAGGAGAGGCATACCTGGTGGGTGCCACCATCCCTCCCTATCAGCCCGTAAACACGGCCGAGAGCTACGACAAGGAGCGTGCCCGACGTCTGCTCCTTTCTAAGAAGGAAATAGCGCTATTGGCCGATGCAGAGTCAAAGAAAGGGTTGACAATTGTCCCAATTGAGGTGTATAATACCAAGCGACTTATTAAGCTCCGCTTAGCTATCGTGCGTGGAAAAGGAAAAGCTGACAGACGAGAGGATCTCAAACGTCAGGATGATATGCGGGAAGTTGAGCGAGCGCTTCGTAATCGGTAGTCGCTGTGTGCGCATCTCAAAAGAGGTGCCCAGACAGGGGGTGACCGGTTTTGACGGTCTTGTACTTTGAGAGACGTGCGACGCGGTGGAA
>CAZPVV010000005.1:0-24644 GCA_964590505.1 uncultured Candidatus Saccharibacteria bacterium
ATATAAAGCTCGTGGGGGCACAAGCACTTGTGGTCGCAACAATTATTCTTGTTGCTTCTCAGTTCTTCTTTGTGACAAATCTAATCAGTTATTGGCTTGTTAGCGGGACCCTACTACTGACAATTATATTTGGGTTCATGCTCGTTCGAAGCGTTAGACGTGAGGTAGAGCAGAGAGAACGCATTGAACTCCTAGCCAAAAATCTTGAACAGGCGAATCAGCAGCAAATCATCCTCATTCACTTCATCACACACCAAATCAAGGGCTTCATGACCAAGTCACGCAACATATTCTCTTTGTTCCTTGATGGTGACTATGGACCTATACCTGAAAACTTGCGCCCTATGATTGAGGAAGGCTTCCGCTCAGACACTAAAGGCGTTAACACCATTCAAGAGATCCTCAACGCGGCCAACATCAAGAGCGGAAAGGTTATATACAACATGAGTGATGTTGATCTCAAAGCTATTGTTGAGGAGGTGTCTACCGACCTGCGTGCAATTGCAGAGGGGAAAGGACTAACGTTTAATCTTGAACTTGGTGATAAGCCCGTTATGGTCAAGGGTGACCGACTCCAACTCCTCAACGCGCTTAAGAACCTTATAGACAACTCCATCAAGTACACACTCTCTGGAAGCGTGACCGTAAAGCTTGTGCAGGAGGCAGGGAAGATACACTTTGTGGTTGAAGATACGGGAGTTGGTATCACTAAGGAAGATATGCATCGCCTGTTCACCGAAGGCGGGCATGGCACCAACTCCCAGAAGGTGAACGTTGAATCAACCGGCTTTGGTCTCTACATCGTGAAGAACATTATTGAAGCGCACCACGGAAAGGTCTGGGCCGAGTCTGAAGGAGAAGGAAAGGGTTCTCGCTTTATCGCAGAGCTTCCTGTTTAGACACGAACTGACTGTGCTGGATGCAAGCAGGAATACGTACAAAAAAGACCCCTATTTATAATCGCCCAATATCTTTTATGACGGTACCGTCCTCAACAATTCCGTAGGCACAAAAGCCGGTCTTTTCCCAACGCTCAGGGAGATCTGCATTAACGTTGAGCAAGTCTGCAAAATAGAGGTTGAGGACCGTCCCGTGCGTAGCTATAAGGACCGTTCGTTCGGGATTTTCAGTAAGTACTTTGGAGACCCCTGATTTGAAACGCGCGAGCGCCTCGTTACCTGACTCACCGTTGAACGCCGCATATGAAAGATTCTCTAATTGTTTTCTCTTCTCGAGCTCGAATTCCTCCTTACTGAGGAACTTCTCACCACGCGCAACCTCGTTGAATTCAGCTAACCGAATTGGATTCATATCGAGCAGTTGTGCCAGAGGCCGAACTGTTAGCTCGGTTTTTGGTTCCTCCGAAACATAAATCTTATCAACTTCGCTCATCAGTGCTATATCTCGAACTCCCTCTGCCTCTTTTAATCCAGCCTCAGAAAGACCCCATTGAGATGCATGGACGTTCGGATCCTTCTGAGTATCCGCGTGTCTAAGGAAAATAAGCCGTGTGGGTGCCATATAAACAATAATACCAACTACTTTGTAAAAAGAAGAGGAGCGCCGACGGAGTGTCGAGCACTCCTCTAGAAGTGGGAGTATGTCTAGTGTGCGAGTTCATTAAGAAGACTTTTGTAAACTTCAGACACGTTCACAGAAACGGGCCATTTATAAAGCGGAAGGTGGAGAAAATGAATGGAGAAGTGTTTTAGAGCCAAAAGCTTCTGCGCAAGTACTGACCGACAAGCAAATACTCGAGTTGTCCGAGCTTGTTTTGCGAATAGAAGACCACTATGGCTTCCCTTGTGATATTGAGTGGGCGTTTGAAAAGGGTACCTTTTATATAGTGCAGAGCCGTCCGATTACAACCCTACATGGGGAAGGTCAGGTAGTTTAGCTGTAATGGAATGATTTAGTGTAGGGCAAACCAATCTATCACGTTGGCCTGGTATACTGATGAGCATGGATTTGGTAAAGGACCTGCAGGCGCGTGGCTTAGTTGAGCACACCTCAGCGGACATAGAGAAAATACTGGGGCAAAATCGCACCGTATATCTCGGCATTGACCCTTCTGCTGACTCTCCTCAGATTGGTAACCTCGCAGTGATACTGCTTATGAAGCGTCTCGGTATGGCCGGACACAAACTCATATTTATTGTAGGAGGAGGAACCGGCATGATTGGCGACCCGCGCGAAAAAGGCGAGCGATCACTCCTTGACGCCAAGACGCTAAAACACAACACCGAAGGACTGCGGAGGAATCTTAAGCGCGTGCTGGGTTCTTCACATTTCCGTCTCATTGATAACGCTGAGTGGCTCACGAAGATTGATCTCTTCACCTTCCTGCGCGACATCGGCAAGCACTTCACCGTAAACGACCTCATTAAGCGCGACACCATTAAGAAACGACTTGATACGCCTGACGAGAGCATTTCATACACTGAGTTCACGTACGCACTCCTACAAGGCTATGACTATCTGGTACTTAACAAGAAGTACGGCGCAGACCTCCAGGTTGGCGGAAGCGACCAATGGACCAACATACTCTCTGGAGTTGATCTCATCCGCAAGAAGGAGGGAAGGGAAGTCTTTGCCTTTACCATTCCACTAGTGACCGACAGTGGTGGAAAGAAGTTTGGAAAGTCTGAAGGAAATGCTATCTGGCTTGATCCAAGCAAGACCTCACCATTCCTGTTCTACCAGTTCTGGCTCAACACGCCTGATGATGTTGTAGAGCGATACCTCAAGATATACACCTTCATGCAGTTGATTGAGATTGGTGCACTCATGGAGCTCCACAGCAGGAACCCCGGCAAGCGGGAAGCACAGAAGATGCTGGCCAAACTCGTGACCGAGATTGTGCACGGTGCGCAGAATGCGCAGAGTGCCGTTTCTGTCACCGAAGTCCTCTATGGGGGTAAGTCGCTTCAGGGCCTCACCGCCCACGAGCGCGCCCTCCTTCTCTCTGAGGCGCCGTCAGCCAAAGTCTCTAAGACTGAGCTTGCGAACGGGTACTCAGTCGTTGATGCACTGGTCAAAACAGGCCTTGCAAGCTCCAAATCTGACGCTAGACGCGTGATTGAAGGCAAGGGGGTGTCTGTAGCGGGGGAGCCTATGGAAGTGCCTGACGGGCTTCTCGCCACCGCCCACTTTACGGGTGGTCTTGCCCTTATAAAGAAGGGAAAACAGCTGGCGGTGCTGTCATTGGATAAGTAGTCAAAACTGGTGTATTTGTGCACAATTGATATTGACCAGACAAGCTCTGCACACGATAATTAGCGAGTGGCAGCACTTTCCCTCGAGCAACAGTTAGAAGCGATTGATCTATACAAAAGCGGACTTAGCGCAGCACGAGTTGCTCAGCACTTTGGTGTGAAAATTGATGCTGTGTTCTATACACTACGCCGGCATAAGGTGGAACGACGCTCAATTCAAGAAACGAACAGAATACGTTACGAAGGAGAACCGTTATCCTTTGAAATCAAAACGAGCCTAACGGATGAAGAGGAGGCACTAAAGTTAGCTGCCGTCATGTTGTACTGGGCTGAAGGCCACAAATTGAGTAAAGGAAGGATTGACTTTGCTAACTCAGATCCGGCGATGGCGCTGATTTTTAGAAGGTTCTTGTCTGAGATATGCAATGTAGATGAAACGAAGATTCGTTGCGCGCTGTATTGCTATGAAGGCCAAGACATTGATGGGATCAGAACATTCTGGAGTACACTATTACATGTTCCTCAAGAACAATTCACTAAACCGTACATAAAGCAGTCGGTACCAGGACCACAAGGTCCACGGATGGTGCACGGGCTTGTGCATGTTAGATATTGTGATAAAAAGTTATTGAGGCTGTTACTAGAGTGGATTGATGAGTATCAGAAGAAATTAAGCGTCGGTGGCAGAGTGGTCAATTGCACTTGGCTGTAAACCAAGCGGATTTATCCTACGCAGGTTCAAATCCTGCCCGGCGCACCACATGAACGCCACCTACAGCAATGTAGGTGGCGTTCATTGCTTCATGCTAAGGTATTTCTATGACCCAGAAACCAGTCCTCCTCTCCGGTATTAAACCAACCGGGGAACTCCATATTGGTAACTACTTCGGCGCTCTGCGTCAGTTTGTTGAACGCGCGCACAAGGGAGAACACGAAGTGTTCGTGATGATTGCGGACTACCACGCACTCAACTTTATTCAGAGCGCAGACGATATGCGTTCCCTCACGAATGATCTTCTCGTGAGCTACTTGGCTGCCGGACTTGATCCTGAGAAGGTAACTATCTTCAAACAATCAGATGTACCGGCACACACTGAGCTTGCATGGATTTTTGATACCATCACCACCGTTCCGTATCTTGAGCGCGCACACGCGTTCAAAGACGCAGAAGCGAAAGGAAAGGAAATCTCTGTGGGTACCTTTAACTACCCCATGCTTATGGCGGCAGACATTTTGCTCTACGGCACAAAAGTCGTACCGGTGGGACAAGACCAAAAACAACACATTGAATATGCACGCGACACAGCGGAGAAGTTCAACCGTATCTTTGGCGAAACTTTCACACTTCCTGAACCACTCATTATGGAAGACGTGGCGACCGTCCCTGGTATTGATGGACAGAAGATGTCTAAGAGCTACGGAAATACTATTGGTTTGTTTGCATCCCGCGAGGAACTTACCGAACGCGTTATGTCTATTGTTACCGACTCTTCTGGAGACACACCCCAAAACGTATATGCAATACACCGCCTTCTGAAGAGTGAGCAAGAACTTGCTCCTCTGTACGAAGAACACAAAGGGAAGTACAAGGCACTTAAAGAGGCACTCATTGATGACCTTGATGCCTTCATCGCTCCTATGCGCACGCGCTACGAGTCATTGAAAGATGACCACACACTCCTGAAGCGCGTGCTTGAAGAGGGAGCTGAGCGAGCTCGTGCTCGTGCCAATGCAAAGATGGATGCCGTGCGCAGTGCGATTGGCGTTGCGTAATACACTCCCAAACACTTGCAAGTTTATAGAGTGGCGCGATGATTAGACATTAGGTGTCACAAGGGAGAGCGCCATGCTCGTCACGTATATGACCCTCGCTGGGTCGTTTCTCGTCGCGGCGATGGTAGCTCCCTTCGTCGTGCTCAGTCAGCCTCGCAAGAGGTTTACCAATAACGAAGACAGGCGCTTCGCCACGCCGTTCGCCATCTGCACCGCGAGTGCGGCGCTCGGCTTCCTCTTCGTACTTCTGAGCTTCCTAGAGGCAAAGAAGGAATGGTAGCTGCCGCCCACGCAAAATTCGCGTGGGCGTGCTACTTTATAGCTATATGACTGACCGGACTGCAATTAGTGCCCTTGGCGAGCACATAGGTGAGCGCGTTTCTATAGAAGGATGGGTTGACGTACGGCGTGACCAGGGAAAGCTTGTTTTCTTTGATTTCCGCGATGTGTCGGGCGTCGTGCAGGGCGTGGTACTTCCCGGCGAAGCAGAAGCCATGGAAGCGGCAAAAGATATCCGCAACGAGTATGTGGTGCGCGTTGAGGGAATCGTAAACGAGCGTCCACAAAAGAATGTTCAGGAAGGAAAGCAAAATGGAAACATTGAGCTTGAGATCAAAGCACTCACCGTACTCTCTGCATCAGAGCCTCTGCCGTTTGATCTTGATGCCGAACTTAACCTGGACACATACCTCGACTACATGCCACTCACGCTTCGTAGTCCCCGCGCGCGCGCTGTCTTCAAAGTCCAGTCAGAGATTGCTCGTGCATACCGAGCATTTCTTAACAGCCAGGGTTTCACCGAGTTCCAAGCACCAAAGTTAATTGGAGACGACGCTGAAGGGAGTGGGGAGGTGTTTGAAGTTCCGTACTTCTACGGAAAGACGGCGCACCTTGCTACCTCGCCCCAGCTCTATAAGCAGATCATGGTGGGTGTGTTTGAACGCGTATTCTCCATCGGTATTGTGTTCCGTGCTGAAAAGCACAGCACCTCAAGACACCTGAACGAATACACCTCTATGGATGCCGAGTTCGGATTCATCAAAGACCATACCGATATCATGGATATGGAAAACAAGCTCATGCGCTACATAGCGGGTGAGTTGGAAAAGAGTTGCGCTGCGGAGTTTGCACTCCTTGGAGCAACCATCCCCGAGGTTCCAGAAATTATTCCTCGCATGAATCTTCGCGAAGCACAGGAACTTATTTTCAAAGAGACCGGCAAAGACAAGCGAGAAGAGCCTGATCTTGATCCTGAGGACGAGCGATGGTTGTGTGACTGGTCAGCGCGTACACACAATAGCGACTTTGTGTTTGTGACGCACTATCCGGTGTCAAAGCGTCCGATGTATACCTTTGAGGATCCAAATGACCCTGGATACACCAATGGGTTTGATCTTCTGTTCCGTGGTGTCGAGATCACCACCGGTGGCCAACGCCGTCACGAATATCAGAACCTCATAGACGGTATCAAGATGAAGGGGCTAGACCCTGAAAAGTTCTCGTACTATCTCCAAGCCTTCAAGTACGGCATGCCTCCTCATGGTGGATGGGGTATGGGTCTTGAGCGCCTCACCGCAAAGTTCCTCAACCTTGGAAACGTGAAGGAAGCAACGCTCTTCCCACGCGACATCAACCGTATAGACACACTGCTCTCTGACGACGGGTCTTCTCAATAACTATGAAAATAACCTTCTCAAAGAAAGCACTTACTGAGCTCCCCAAGAATGTGGTGCGTGTGCGCCTCACCGAAGATGATCGTGGTGTGCGCCGTATTGTTCGTGAGAACGGGTGCGACACTCTTGAGATAGGAGCAGGGAAGGGAAGTGAAATGAATCAACGTCGGTTCATCACTCTGACTCGCGCGCTTATACAGTCGGCAAAGCAACACAAAGCAAAGTGTATTGCCGTGAGTTTTGACGACGCAAAGCTTTTCAAGAATCTCAAAGCAACTACTCCTGAGCGTTTGATAGAACTTGCGTGTGAGAACTTTGAGATGGCGAACTTTGAGTACACCACGTACAAAACCAAACCCAAGGACGGATGGAACGAAGTTGAGGAAGTACTTATAACTCAAGCTTCTTCAAAGTCACTTATTGAAGCGGTGAAGCGCGGTCAGGAGGTAGGGCGTGCAGTGAATGCCTGTCGTGCGCTTTCAAACACACCTGGAGGCGAGATGACACCCAAGATGCTTGCGCGCGCAGCGAAACAAGCAGCCAAGGATCTTCCCATCACGGTAACGACACTCACCAAGACCCAAATAGAGAAACTTGGTATGGGGGCACTCCTTGGTGTTGCACTTGGCTCAACTGAAGACCCTTCTTTCACCATCATGGAATACAAGGGATCAACCGATAAACCAATCGTCTTGGTTGGAAAGGGTATTACCTTTGATTCAGGAGGTCTTAACCTCAAACCTTCAAACGGTATTTACGAAATGCACATGGACATGTCAGGAGCCTCCGCGATGCTCCACACGGTCGTGCTTGCCGCAAAACTGAAGTTAAAGAAGCACGTCATCGCGCTTCTTCCCGCAGCGGAGAACATGCCGTCAGGGAACGCCGTTCGTCCGGGAGATGTACTCCGTTCTCTTTCAGGAAAAACGATTGAAGTGTTGAACACGGATGCAGAAGGAAGACTCGTGCTCGCAGATGCCCTCACCTACGCCAAACGTCTTAAACCAAGTGTCGTCATTGATGCCGCCACACTCACGGGGGCAGCACACATTGCGCTTGGTAACTACGCAAGTGCACTTATGACGCGAGATGACGCGCTGGCCGACACGCTTGCAACGCTTGGCGAGGAGAGTGGGGAATACGTATGGCGCCTGCCATTGTGGGACGAATATGAGAGCTCTATCAAGGGCGTGTTTGCAGATTTGGCGAACGTTGCGGTGAACGGCAGCAGGTATGGAGGTGCTATTGAAGGCGGTATCTTCCTCTGGCAGTTTGCGCGAGACCTTGACTGCCCGTGGGCGCACATTGATATTGCGCCACGCATGACGAGTGTTCACGGCGACGAGCTTGCCAAGGGGGCGGCCGGAGCTCCTGTACGCCTCCTTATTCGCTTTATAGAGACATGGAAAGCGTAACTGGCTACACCGTTCGGGTTTCTGCCTACGAAGGCCCTTTTGAGCTTTTGCTTGATCTTATTGAGAAGCGGAAGCTTCTGGTGAACGAGCTGTCCCTCTCTGAGGTAACTGATGATTTTATTGCACACGTGCGCGGACAAGCACAATTTCCCATGGAAGAGGCAACAAACTTTATTGGTGTTGCCGCGACACTTCTCCTTATTAAGTCCCGTTCGCTTATCCCAGCTCTTACTCTTTCAGAAGACGAAGAGGAGGATGTGGAGGACTTGAAGCGCAGACTTCGTATCTATGAAAGTGCACGTGAAGCGTCCCGCGAATTGTCTCGGGTCTTTGGAAAGACGGTACTCGTCTCGCGCGGAGAACGCTCCCCAGAACCTATGTTTGCGCCCTCTAGAGACCTTGCAACTGACGTACTACACAAAGCGCTTGAGAATCTCCTCACAACACTTGAGAAAGTGGAGGAGCTTCCCGAAGCGCGTGTGCGTCCACTGGTCACTATTGAAGAAATGATGGATCGCCTCACGACCCGCGTGCAAAGTGCACTTAACCTCACTTTCAAAGAGTTTGCCGGTGACGCCACCGAGAAGGTGGAAGTGATTGTCTCGTTCTTGGCTCTTCTGGAATTAGTTAAGCAGGGGATTGTGAGCGCAGCGCAACATGATCACTTCACCGAGATCAAGATTAGTAACGCACAGGCAACAGTGCCTAAGTACGGATAGGTATGAGACAGATATTTGTTATACACGGTGGCAACACCTACGAGACTCGTGAAGAGTTTTTAGAGTACCTGCGCACTGAACCCGTTGAACTTAGTCGTCTCAAACCAAAGCAGGACTGGAAAGCTAATTTGCAGAACACTCTCGGAGAGAACTACGAAGTCTATTTACCTCAGATGCCTAACAAGCAGAGTGCTAACTACGAGGAATGGAAGTTATGGTTTGAAAGGATTATTCCACTCATGAGCGACAATGCCATTCTCGTTGGACACTCACTCGGCGGTCTCTTTCTTGCAAAGTATCTCTCCGAAGAGACATTTCCTCTTCAACTGCGAGGAGTGTTTCTTATAGCGCCACCATTTGACTACGATACCGAGTCATCAAAGTCTCTTGCATCATTTGCACTTCCAGAGACGCTGTCAGCGTTTGCTGATCAAGTAAAGATGATCCAGCTGTACCACAGTGCAGACGACACTGTCGTTCCTATTTCAAACTTGGCTGGATACCAGAAGGCTCTCCCATATGCACGTGCATCAGTGTTTGCTGACCGGGGTCACTTCAATCAAGAATCATTCCCCGAACTAGTCGCCGACATCAAAGCGCTAGGCTAGAACGAGCAGAAAGAACGCAACCGCAAGCACAATACGGTATACACCAAACGGTATGAACGTGTGCTTCTTCACAAACCCAACGAGTAGCTTCATAGAGAGGAGCGCAACGACAAGCGAAGTACCAAATCCAATCGCAAGGAGTCCATATCCTTCAGAAGGGAATGAGCCGGCACTTTTAAGTATGTCGTAGCCGGTAGCAGCGAGCATGGTAGGAACCGCAAGCAGGAAAGAGAACTCAACGATGGTCGTACGACGCATACCCACCAAAAGTCCGCCCACAATAGTAGCGGCCGAGCGGGAGACTCCTGGAATCATCGCAATAGACTGGAACAGACCGACGAGTAATACCTGACCATACGGGAGAGTACGAACGTCTTGCTCTGCTTCCATTGACTCCTTATGGAAATACTCAAATAGAATAAGCGCAATACCACCAATGAAGAGCGCACCAATGACTATCATAGAGTTCCCAAGCAGATACCCCTTAATGACTTTGTAGAGGGTGAAGCCGAGAATACCGGTTGGAATAAACCCAACCACCAAACGCTTCAATACCTCTATATCAAGGAACTTGCGCCAATAGAGTATGACAACCGCACCAATAGCGCCCAGCTGAACCGCGATCATGAAGCTCTTCACGAACTCGGTAGAGGGAATACCCAGGAGCTCACTCACCAGAATGAGGTGCCCGGTTGAGGAAATAGGGAGGAACTCGGTCAAACCCTCAACCACTCCCAAAATGACGCTTTGCAGGATATCCATGTGTTCCTGCATTATAACCACACCAAAGCGGTTTGCCCGCCTCCGTTACTAAGGTATTCTAGAGGTACCATGCCACTTTCTCCCGCCGAGACACTCGAAGCGGTCCTGTTTGCTGCAGGCGAGCCTATTACCAAACGAAGGCTTGCCGGGTTGTTTGGTGTATCCATAGATATGCTTGATAAGGCAGCAGAGGAATTGCGCGCAAACCTCTCCGGGCGCGGTATTACACTCGTCACGACCGAAGAAGAGATGGAACTGCGCACCGCTCCAGAGTCTGCAGAGATTGTGAAGAAACTCCGAGAGAGCGAAATGTCGCGCGATCTTGGGAAGGCAGGACTTGAAGCACTCGCCATCATTTTGTATCAGGGAAGCGCTACGCGTGGCGAAATAGATTGGGTGCGTGGGGTAAACTCAGGAGCAGCGATTCGCTCACTGTTGCTTCGCGGACTTATTGAACGCACCGAGGATCCTGAGGATAAGCGCCGTGCACTCTACACCACAACCGTAGACGCACTCGCGCACCTCGGCGTATCTCGTAAAGAGGACCTTCCAAACTACGCGCATTTTGCACAAGCACTCAAAGACAGTGTTGAAACGTCTACACCAGAACATGAATCTTAAATCATTTATAGAACGCATAAGCCAGAAGGACCGGGTCTGGTGGCAGGCAGGCACCGCACTTATTATTTGTACGATACTGCTTGGTGGTATTGCGCTTTTTGCACCAAAAGCAAAGGAGGAGCCGAAGACTGAAGAGCAGGCAGTCGTCTCACCCAAACCAGACGCATACCAAAACATTCACCTTCAAGGGTCGGCCGCCATTGTGTATGACTTAAAGACAGGCGAGACACTCTACGAGCGCAACGCAGAAGCACAACTTCCGCTTGCCTCCCTCACGAAGTTGCTTACGCTCTATGCGGCCGCAGACTCGCTCGGCGACACTACACAGGTTCCTCTCACCGCAACCGCGCTTGCCGCTGAAGGGGAGAGTGGGTTTGTGGAAGGAGAGTCATTTATGTTTAAAGACCTCGCGCGCCTTGCACTCGTTGCGTCCTCAAACGATGCAGCAGCTGCAATAGCAGAAGCAGCACAAAAGAAAGTGGGTGTAGCGGGTAGCGCACTCCTTGCAAGCGCTGCACAAGCCGCACACCTCTCGCAAACCTATGCAGTCAACGGAACCGGTCTTGATGAAGACACAAAAATATCTGGTGGATATGGTTCGGCAAAAGACGTTGCACTTCTGGCTGGTGCACTGCTTGAGCGTGCTCCTGAGCTTGCGCGAGCGTCTACGCTTTCAAGTGTGACCGTTTCTTCAAGCAATGGAATCGTACACACGATGAAGAACACGAACCAGGGAGTGGTGCGGGTGCCCGGAGTTCTTCTTTCAAAGACTGGATTTACCGATCTTGCGGGAGGGAATCTCGTTGTGGTGTACGACACTGGTATGGGACACCCCATTGCGGTGGTTATCTTGGGTTCAACCATTGATGGACGGTTTGTTGATGTGGCACGCCTGATTGATGCAACACACGCACACTTTGCTGGAACAACGCCATGATATTTGACGCTGCACGAGTACTCATACCGTTTGTGATTGCGTTTGCGATTGGTATTGGTACCGCGCCCGTTCTGACTCATTTTCTATACAAATACAAAGCGTGGAAGAAGGTAGGGGGCAAGCAGAAGGGAATGGGGGACGGCAACGGCACACCACTCTTTAATGAGCTCCATAAGGAGCGAGAGGTGAACACACCCCGCATGGGAGGCATCCTGGTGTGGAGCACCGTTGCACTCACCGCACTTCTGCTCGTACTCCTTGCGTTTGCCTTTGGCGGAGCGTTCCTTGATCTTAACTTCATAGATCGCAGTCAAACTTGGCTTCCTCTTTTTGCGTTATTGGTAGGAGGGTTTGTGGGTCTTATTGATGACTCACTGGAGATTACTCAGTCAAAAGGGGGCCTCTCGCTCCCTAAACGACTGCTTGTCGTTGCAGCCTTTGCAACGTTTGCTGGTTGGTGGTTCTACGCCAAGCTCGGGGTCGCTGCCGTGGGCATTCCATTCTTTGGCGTACTCCCACTCGGCATGTTCTTCATTCCGTTCTTTGTCATTGTTGCTTTGGCGCTCTACGCAAGCGGTGTGATTGATGGCATTGATGGACTTGCCGGTGGTGTGTTCGCCATCATCTTCATGGCGTACGCGGGAATCGCCTTTGCGCAGGAACAAACAGCACTCGCAGCGTTCGCAGCCACGGTCTCAGGCGCACTCTTCGCGTTTACGTGGTTCAACATTCCGCCCGCCCGATTCTATCTTTCTGAGACCGGTACCATGGCCTTAACCATGGCGCTTGCCGTCACCGCGTTCTCCGCTGATGTACTTGGAGAGGGAGTTGGTGTTGCTGTGCTTCCTATCATTGCGTTCCCACTTGCTGCAACGGTCGCTACGAGCGCACTCCAAGTGATCTCAAAGAAAGTGTTCAAGAAAAAACTATTCCAGATTGCTCCCATTCATCATCACTTTGAGATGATGGGGTGGCCCGCATACAAAGTGACGATGCGGTACTGGGTGGTGACGATTATTGCGGGCATATTCGGCGTTGCGTTAGCACTTCTTAAATAACATACCTATGAAAAAGATATTGAGCGTTAATCCAAAGTCAGTTGCTAAGGTGTTTGCGGTTATGTACGGCGTTATGGGCATTGTTATGGGCGCCATTATGCTCTTTACTACATTGTTTGCGGGCTTTGAGATTCTTGCGGTAGTGTTCGCACTTATTGTTCCCATACTGTATGCCGGTATGGGTGCAGCGTTTGGGTTCGTGTCCGCGTGGCTATATAACGCAATTGCAAAGCGTGTTGGAGGAATTGAGATAGAAGTGGCCTAAGTACCCATGAAGCTCTCTGGCGACAGACTCTTCGCGTTCCTCACCATCATTCTGGTGGTGATGGGTATTGCGATGTTCTCGTCAGCAGCTCTTGGACTTCTTGCGCGAGCGGATGGAGCGCCGTGGAAGCTTGCGATCACGCAGTTGGTCGTGGGACTTCTGCCGGGTATCGCTATTTTGATTGCGATACGGTTTATGGACCCGAAGCTACTCCTTAAGTGCATTGTGCCCTTGTATGTAGGGAGCATTATTCTGACGGCACTTGTGTTTGTGCCGGGACTTGGCCTTACGACCAATGGCGCAACCCGTTGGCTTGATCTTAAGGTCATTACCGTTCAGCCTGCAGAGTTTCTCAAGATCGGTGTCATTCTCATGCTTTCGGCGTACCTTGCCAACATGAAGCACAAGATTCATGAGTGGAAGTATGGTCTTCTCCCGCTTGGACTTATTGTCGGTATTCCGTCACTCATATTGCTTGCCCAACCGAACACCTCTACCGTGCTCATCATTGGTGCGACGTCCGTTGCATTGTATTTCCTTGCGGGAGCACGACTACGTGACTTCCTGGTTATTGGTCTCGTCTGTATTGTTGCGCTTGCCGGCCTCATCGCCACGCGTCCATACCTTATGAGTCGTGTGACCACATTCTTCTCGCCTTCAGATAATGCCCTCACGAGTGGTTACCAGATCCAACAGTCGCTCATCGCTATTGGTTCTGGGGGCGTGCTTGGGCGCGGGTATGGACAGAGTGTGCAGAAGTTTAATTATCTTCCGGAGCCCGTCGGGGACTCGGTGTTTGCAGTGTATGGCGAGGAGTTTGGATTTTTTGGTGCCGTATTCCTCATACTTCTCTTTGCCGCTTTTGCGGCGCGCGGTCTCATGATTGCGGCAGAAGCGTCTAATACGTTTGGGGCCTTAGCTGCCAGTGGGCTCACACTCCTTATTACGTTCTCAGCCTTTATGAATATTGGGGCCATGCTTGGCGTGCTTCCGCTTACCGGACTGCCACTTCCGTTCGTCTCACACGGAGGAACGGCGCTCGTGTGTGTATTGGCGTCTGTGGGTATCATTTTGAACATCGCTGCGCACCGAACCAAGAGGCGAAAATCTGCATAGTTTGGGCCATTTGTTGATGGTATACTTGTCCCTATCATATGAAAATCGTATTTACGGGAGGAGGCACGGGAGGACACTTCTATCCCATTATTGCCGTTGCTGAGGCAGTGCGTGATTTGGCGAGTGAGCACCGACTCATCGCGCCGAGACTTTTCTTTATTGCGCCAACGCCGTATGACGAGGAGGCACTCTTTGCAAACGAGATTATGTTCGTGAAGTGCTCAGCAGGGAAGATGCGTCGGTATACTTCTATTCTCAATTTCACGGACCTGTTTGTGACACTATGGGGAACACTCACCTGTGTCATATCGCTTTTCCGTATTTATCCTGACGTCGTGTTCTCCAAAGGCGGGTACACGAGCGTGCCGGTCGTGCTTGCAGCGCGCATTCTTGGTATTCCCGTCATCATTCATGAATCAGATTCAAAGCCAGGCAAAGCAAACCTACTCGCATCAAAGTTTGCGGTACGCATTGCGCTCGCATTCCCAAGTGCAGCATCGTTCTTTCCAGCCAAAGTGCAGGGCAACATCGCCATAACAGGTATTCCACTACGCAAGAAGCTTGCAGAGCTTGATGGGGTAGCGGGTGCTGAATTTCTTAAACTTGATACCAGCGTACCCACGGTGCTTATCCTTGGTGGTTCGTCGGGCTCCAAGAAGATTAATGAAACAGTGCTTGCCGGTCTCATTGATATGGTGAGTCAGGTGAATGTGGTGCACCAGACCGGAAAAGATAACTATGCAGACGTTGAACGCACGGCGCGCGTCATTTTGGAGGGCAATCCATACGGATCTCGGTATCACGTGTTTCCGTATCTTTCCGTTGATTCATTGCGTCAGGCTGCAGGCGCGTCTAATCTCGTGGTGTCGCGCGCAGGTGCTACCGCCATTGCAGAAATTGCACTATGGCGAAGACCTTCTATTTTGATTCCGATCCCAGAGGCCATCAGCCACGACCAGCGCACGAATGCGTATGCGTATGCGCACACGGGAGCTGCAGTGGTGCTT
This sequence comes from uncultured Candidatus Saccharibacteria bacterium, assembly GCA_964590505.1. GTDB lineage: Bacteria > Patescibacteriota > Minisyncoccia > Phycocordibacterales > Phycocordibacteraceae > C7867-001. The sequence continues at coordinate 15,170 of CAZPVV010000005.1, forward strand.
GAGCAGGAGAATATGACCCCACACGTTCTTTCTTCAGAGATCCGCCGCATAACGGGTGACACTCGTCTTGCAACAGAGATGTCGGAGAAGACCAAGCTCTTTGGAAACGAGAACGCAGCTCGCCTTATCGCGGACGAGTTGCTTCGCATTGCGCTGAAGCACGAGCCTGAGAGCCAACTACCGGTATGAGCGTACGCACCCGATTCGCACCAAGTCCAACAGGCTACCTTCACGTAGGGAGCGCACGTACGGCGCTCTATGCGTATTTGTTTGCACGCAAACACAACGGACAATTCATCCTGCGTATTGAAGACACCGACAAGGAGCGGGAAGTGGAGGGAGCCATTGGACACATGATGGAGTCACTTAAGTGGCTTGGTATTGAGTGGGACGAGAGTATTGATGTGGGTGGACCCTACGAGCCATACATCCAGTCACAGCGCCTTGAGTCATATCGCACGTACGCACATAAACTGATTGCGTCGGGACACGCATACCCAGACCCATACACACAAGAAGAACTTGAGGCATTCCGAGCACAGGCGGAAAGTGAGAAGCGACCGTTTTTGTATCGTGAGCACCGGCCAGAAGTGATGGGGGAGTGGGACGGGAAGGCACCTCTGCGCTTTCGTGTACCCACCATCAAACGCTTTACCTGGCACGACGAAGTGTTTGGGGATTTGTCTGCGGGCGAGGAAGCTCTGGACGACTTTATCTTAATTAAGGGAGACGGGTACCCAACCTACAACTTTGCACACGTGATTGATGATATTGAAATGAAAATTACGCATGTAATGCGTGGTCAGGAGTTTGTCTCATCAACACCAAAGTTCCTCTCGCTCTATGAGGCACTGGAACTAGCGCCCCCACTCTATGCGACACTTCCTCCTATTCTTGGAGACGCGGGAACGAAGAAGCTTTCTAAACGTGATGGGGCGAAAGATATTCTTGATTATCGTGCTGAAGGATATCTTCCGTCCGCTATGATTAACTTCCTTGCACTTCTTGGGTGGAACCCAGGAGGTGATCAGGAACTCTTTTCAAAAGAGGAACTCATCCGATTGTTTGATTTACCTCGCATACAAAAAGCAGGTGCTCGGTTTGATGAGACAAAACTGCTTCACATCAATCAGGAGTGGATGCGCACACTTTCCGACGAGGCGTTTATAAAGGAGGGCGGGCTTACCGCCTCCAACTCTGAGCGCCTGCGCCGGCTTGTTCCTGAACTTAAGGAGCGCGCGTCCACCTTCTCCATGGCACGCCAAATGCTTACGACAGAATTAGAGTTTGTATTTGAGCCTCCTACTATTTCTAAAGAACTACTTACCGCAAAGGAAGTGGTTCCGGGAAGTACCATGGTGCACCTAGAAGAGATTCAGAATCGTCTCGCAGCGCTAACGGAGGGAGTTGGTGTTGAAGGGGTTAAAGCACACCTTATGCCGTACGCTGATGGAATCTCTAAGGAAGACGGCGGAAGGGGAGCAGCACTTTGGCCACTACGCTACGCACTTTCCGGAGCCGAGCGATCTCCTGACCCGTTTACGCTCGTTTACATCCTCGGCCTTCATGAAGCCTCTTCCCGCATTACGCGAGCTCTTGCTATACTAGGGGAATGAGGTTAGTACGCTCTTTTAGTCCCGTTCTTATTGGGTGTGCGCTCTTCTGCGTACTCGCAGTCATCATCGCGGTATCACTCCATCCCGCGTTTTCAAGTGCACAATCCGTTTCTGACATTCGCGCACAGATCGAAGACCACAACAAACAGATTCAAGCGCTTGAACAAGAGATTGCTGGATACACGAAGCAGTTGAACGCGCTCGGTTCCCAAAAGCAGACGCTCCAGACATCCATTTCGTCTCTTGACGCATCACGCGCAAAACTGACGGCGCAGATTAAAGCCACTCAGCAAAAGATAAATGCACAGAATCTCATCCTTGATGATTTGTTTGCGCAGATTGAGGACAAAGAAGAGACGATTTCCCTTGAAGGAAGAGCACTTGCTGAAGCTATACGAAAGATTGCGATGGCTGACGACAATACGCTCGTTGAACAACTTTTCTCCAGTGAATCTCTCACCGATGCATGGATTTCGGCAGATCAAATCAAGGCGTTCAACGTTGCGGTTCAGGACCACAGCACCAATCTTGCGAATGTGAAAGTTGCGCTCGAAGATCAGGCAGTAGCGGTTGATGAGTCCAAGAAACGATTGGCGCTTTTGAGCAGCGATCTATCTGGCCAGCGTGGTTCTCTTGATGCAACTAAAAAAGCAAAGACTGATTTGCTCAATCAGACCAAAGCACAGGAAACAACCTATCAAAACCTCATTGCACAGAAGCGTGCTCAGCAGAAGGCCTTTGAGTCTGCGCTCTCGTCACTTGAAGACAGTTTGAAGATTGCGATTGACCCAAGCCGTATTCCTACCGTAGGGAAGGGAGTGCTCGCGTGGCCATTTTCTGCGAGCGTTATGGAGAATTGTCGAACCAAGCAGTCTGCGCTTGGTAATCCGTTTTGTATAACGCAGTACTTTGGTAATACGGCATTCTCCACCGCAAACTCCCAGATCTACAACGGTAACGGGCACAATGCGATTGATATTGGTGTTCCCACAGGAACCGCAACACTTGCAGCGCTTGGGGGCACGGTTATGGGAACCGGAAACACCGACGCTATTCCTGGGTGTTATTCCTATGGAAAGTGGGTGCTCTTGAAGCACGCAAACGGACTGGCCACACTCTACTCGCACCTTTCCTCTATTGGGGTAACGGCAGGGGAGGCAGTTGGAACCGGACAAGTGATCGGGTACTCCGGAATGACTGGCTACGCTACCGGGCCACACCTACACTTTGGCGTGTATGCTGCACAAGGTACGCAAATTCTAACTCTCGCACAGTTTAGAGGGGCAACGAGTCCGTGTGCGAATGCGCGTATGCCGGTAGCACCGAAGGATGCGTATTTGAACCCGTTATCGTTCCTTTAAACACATATGAGAATCTGCGCATGGGGCGACAGTATCACCTACGGAGCTTGCGATACCGATGCGCTCGGTTGGGTAGGGAGGTTGCGCAAAAAGCTTTTTCTAGACGACGAGGAAGTCACCTTCTACAACCGAGGTGTTGGTGGCGATACAAGTAGCGATCTATTGAAACGGGTTCCTATTGAATATGCCTCGCTTCGTCCTGAAATTTCAATTCTAGCTATTGGCATAAATGATTCGTTGTTCAGAGAATCTGATCCAAGCACTTGTGAAGTATCTATAACTGATTTTGAACAGAACCTTCTTTCAATACTCTCAGTATTCAAACAATCAAAGAGTGTGTTTGTTATAGGACTTACCCGAGTTACCGAATCACTCGTTCAACCACTTCCGTGGAGTACAACTAAGAAGTGTTACGCAAACTCAACAATTGCTGATTACGACGCAATTCTAAAGCGGGTCAGTGCGGAACAACAAGTCACCTACATAGACGTCTCCACGCTTCTTCAAGCAAACGAATTGATGGATGGGCTGCATCCTAACGCCAACGGGTACGACAAAATCGCAGATCGAATACTTGGAGAACTAGAGCGCGTTGTCTAATTTCCAGACACAATCACCTCAATATCATCTGAATACTTCTCGTCACGATCAAAATGAAGCGCGTCACGAACCATTTCTCCATTCTCCTCTCTTTCAACAAAGATGGTGAGATCGCCAACGTCAGTGCGGCCAGTCACTATTCCTTCTCCATTGTAGAGATTTACTCGATCGCCAATGACGACTTCATTCGCTTTCTTTTTCACATATTCAGTAACTCCCTCAGGATTTGATGGAGGAAGGTTGGTTGGCATGTGTTCGCTCATAGCATCAGTATAACCAATTCTCGTGTCTATACACTATCCCAGTGTCGCCAGAGGGCAAGGGAAGCCACCGAGCGATACGGACTCCAGCGCTCAGCAATTTCAATGTATACAAGCTTGGGAGAGCTTTGTGGTATCTGGTATATGTCTTCCATGGCGCGCAGAAGCCCTAGGTCACCGACCGAGAACACGTCTGTGCGACCAAGAGCGAATATAAGAAACATCTCTGCAGTCCAGGTCCCGATACCCCATATCTTGGATAGTTTTTCTATCGCTTTGTCTTCAGGCATCTGGCGAAGGGAAGTGAGGACAAGCCCCTCTTGAACTGCCTTAGAGAGCTCTTTCAGGGTTTTTACTTTGGCTGCGGAGAGCCCTGCTTTACGCAGGCGCGGTGTTCGCATTTTTATGATTGCCTCTGGGGTTACAGAACCGCCACACGCGTCTTTTAGCCTGCCCCATATGGTTTGTGCCGCTTTTGTGGAGAGTTGCTGACTCACCACCGAAGAGGCGAGTGTAGCGAAAAGAAGGGCATTGGTGCGCTTCGGGGACACACGGGAGACCAGAGTTCCGGTATGCTTTGCTACCGCCCTATGGAGCTTTGGATCAACCCGTTTAAAGTGCTTGAGAGCCTCTTGTTCATGCTTTTCGTCCATAGGGCTTCATTCTACCGCAACCATTGTTATACTCTAGGAATGATTCGTCTCATCGTATGGGTAGTGATTGGCACACTGGCACTGTCGTTCTTTGGTATTTCACTGCGGGAACTTATCCAAGACCCACAGACCCAAGATAACTTTTCCTTCATCATCAATCTGGTACAAAATGGTTGGCACTTCCTCACAGACTGGGTCACCGAGTTAGGTTTAGTATTCCGTAGTGCATAAACACCATGGCTCCCAAAAAACAAATTCCTCTTGCAATACCACCCGGCGCAAAGCCTTCGTTCTCAAACGCAACACAGGTCAATGTGTCTGACGACTCCGTTATATTGCAGTTTGCGTATCTACGACCTAATAGTCAGGCAGGGCAGTTGATAGCGGAAGTAGTGCTTTCCCCGAAACACGCCATTGATTTCAGTCGCGCACTGGACGCAACGATTAAACAGCATTTCACTCGCCATTTGGAGGCATCTAACGGATAAGACCATTCCTTCATGAGGTCTTCATGCACATAAGGCTATAACTATTCCTAGATCGATCAGCCTCTGATTGATTACAAGAAATAACTCATTTAGCTGATATGAAAACATTCATCCTCCAACGTTTGCCGGAGCCTGGGTCAAACAGTACGGCACTGCCCCTACAAGCGTCGTGAGCGGACTTGAGGTTCGTGACGATAAAGGAGTGACACGAGGGAAGTCAACGTCCGTTACTTTCGGATCAAACGGTGCCTTCGCCCCAACTGATGTCATTCTTGGAGCAGGGGAGACGCGTCTCTTTACCATCCGTGCAACGCTAAGTTCTCTTGCATCAAGTTACATTGGCAAGCAACTGGTCATGAGTGTTACCTCTATCAAGACCACCGGATCAGCCAAAGGTGCATTCCCTATAGCAGGGACTACCTGGACTATTAAGTAGCTCGTAATCCGTTATCCACATCTCGGCAAGAAAAGATACGGCCCACTTATTAGTTGAATTAGACAAAAGAGAAGACACATACAAGAGCCCAGGGATTAGAGCCCCTGGGCCTTTGTTTACAAGGTTGGTCGCAAAACAATGATTGTGCGACACTTATCTATAAAAGCCCTGAGGCTCTAAACCTATATTCCCGACCTTGACACTAGGTGCACTTCTCTGCCCTTTGGTGTGCACCGATAATTCTCTGGGTTATGTTCCTCAACTTTCCTTTGCGCACTAATTACAAAATAGTCATCCTCTCCAAACCACTTCCCTGAAGGGGACTGGGGAAGCGGTTACAAGTTGGCAAAAGGAAAAGTCGGGTTTGACCCGACTTCCCTGTTCCCTGCCCAAGCGTCATGGATTAACACTTCACATTCGCCGTAATGTACTCCATCGCCTCATCAACGGAATCAACTACGTGATAGAGATCAATGTCAGCTTCATCAATGGCGTTGTACTTGGCAAAGAGCTTGTCTTTGAAAATGTTAGTGAACGGTTCCCAGAATTCCTTTCCATAAAGCACGATAGGTACTTTGCGAATCTTCTTGGTCTGCACGAGCGTAAGGATCTCAGTGAACTCATCAAGGGTACCGAATCCTCCAGGGAAATAAATGTAGACCTCGGACGCAAACGTGAGCATCACTTTGCGCACAAAGAAGTGATGGAACGAAACCGACTCCGTTACGTACCGGTTGAGTCCTTGCTCTGTTTCAAGCTCAATGTTGAGTCCGATGGACGCGCCACCTGCCTCATACGCTCCTTTGTTCGCGGCCTCCATCACTCCTGCTGATCCGCCCGTAATAACAGCAAAACCAGCTTTAGCGAGGCGATTGGAAAGCTCCGTTGCATCTCTATAGACCGTACTATCAAAACCACAACGAGCAGTACCGAATATTGAGGCTGCCAGTCCGTACTTCTGAATGACATCAAACCCCTCCACGAACTCGGACATTATTTTGAACACTCTCCAACTCTCCAGCTGTCGTGGCTTACACACCAATGGTGCTGGGTTCTCTGGTACTTCCTGCTTTCCTTCTTGAATGGCTTTAGTGAGGACAGCACCCATTGCTGTCTGCTTTTCCGTTTCGTTCATTTGTTGCAATGGATCAACGTCAGGCACGGTTGAAGCGCCTTTCGGAGTTTGATTTTGTGTTGTGTCTAGGATTTGGTCACCCATGGTATGTCAAACGAACTAAAGTCAGGCAATAATGTCTTAGTATACGCTATGCGTGAGAACACTTCGGCATGGGATAACGCCCCGGTGAGTGCATTGTGTGGTCGGGGCTCCTCCGGGATACCACAATACCGAAGCGCGAAATCAAGATTGATGAGTGAGTGCTTCCCGCTTGGTGTCGGCACATTATTCAAAGTCATATGCAGCCACGTAAGGGTATGGATATCTATCGTGCGCTTAGCAAACGGAAACTCCATCCCTGCCCTCTTGCACGCCAGACGCACAAAGTCGTGATCAAAGGACACGTTCTGTGCAATAAAGGTCTGGTTGAGGGGTCGGTCAGTCGCCCATGCCACAAACGCTTTGATAAGTTCTGCTTCTGATTTCTTAGAACCGTTGGTGAGCTCTTCCCTGCTGAACCCATTTATAGCAATCGCCTCATCACTAATATGTGCGCCTTCCCATACGCCACACTCGTCATAGAACTGATTTGTGGGATCGTCCGTATCAACCGCGCCCAAGGAGACGATGGAGCACTCGTAGGGGTTGAGCCCTGTTGTTTCAACATCAAGTGCGATCATGCTCCTCTACAATATCAGATACCCTTGCAGTTCTTTGCTGGTGCATACCCCTTAGCTTCAGCTTCCTCCTTTGAGGCAAACCACACCTTATTCTCCTCCTTTATACGAGACACTCCCCCGCACCAGGGCAGGTAGTATGCTTTCCCGCTCTTAGAAGCCACATACTGCCCGCCTTCAGGCATGGGAGCTGCGGGTGTGGCCGTGATGCCCTGTTGGGCCAGGGTACCCAGAGAGGCCTCCGTAAGGGGTCTCTGCTCTATCCAGAGAGGCTCAGTCCCCTTTTCTAGGTCCTTTCCGGCTAATATACCGAGCCCAAAGCTCCCCGTGGCCAGAAGGAACATACAAGCCACCAAAAGGGCGTCCTTGGGTATACGGGCCAGGAAACGCTTGATCCTCCCGCCTATACCTGTTATAGTCATAGTCACGTAAAAGCATAACACTATGGCAAGTACAAAAGCAGGAGGGTCAGCAAAAAACCTGAATACATCGAATCCGAAATACCTCGGAGTTAAGCTTTCTGATGGCCAGGCAGCTGCTCCCGGTATGATCATCGTCCGCCAGCGCGGCACGAAGATTGAGGCGGGCAAGAACGTAAAAGTGGGTAAAGACCACACCCTATTCTCCATGACTACAGGAACCGTTAAGTTTGGCGAAATGCGCAAGACAAACTTTGACGGAAACACCCGTCGCAAGAAGATCGTTCACGTGATCTAAGGTAATAACGAAAAGCCCCGGTGACCCCGGGGTTTTTCTATGATAGTGTCATTTTGGTATTGAAAGAGGACCAATAGTGGTCCTTTGATCCTTTTAGGGGGCACACCCAAATGTACAAGCATGTTACCAGTCTCGCGCTTGCGGTACTTCTTCTGGCTGCTGCTCCCGTAGCAGCTGAGAACCCGGCACGCGTCTGCGTCGCGGAACTCATCGAAGCGCGTGGGTCTGATCACCTGTCCATCGGTGAAAGGGTCTGCTACAGGCAAACCTGCTTCACCGTACGTCCGAGTCACACGCTGGAGAGCATCTGCAAGGAGGCCACCTACGACCTCATGCAGACGCGCCTGACGGCGACTTCACAATCGGTCGCAACGCTCACCAATCGCGCGACGACGGCCGAGGAGAAAGCTCGCAAGTACAAGACCTCTCTGGACTACTACGAGCGTCCGTTTGAAACTGGGTTTGCAATCATTGATCGCTCGCTCGCCTGGGGCGCTCAGAACGGCCTTATCGCATGGGCCGGGCTATCTGTTTTTTTCGTGTTCGTTTTGTGGGCACTGTGGAGCATGACTCCCTTTGGCAAGGCGGCATTAGAGAAGAAGAAGCGAGACGCTGTTTGGTTCAAAGAAAAACCAAGGCGGATCGGTCGCGTTGAATTCGGACCACACTAACGCAAAAGCGCGGGACCCAAACGGGACCCGCGCTTTTACCATTTCCCTTCCCTACTCCGCTTCTACCGAAATCGTTATTTTGCCGAAGTTTTCTCCATAAGAAACAGGAACTTCAAACACACCTATTTCCTTGAATGGTTTTTCAATACGAATGACTTCAACCGGAAGCTGTGCAGCCTCTGCAATCTCCTTCGCATCTACTCCGTCATAAAGGTGTCCCTGCTCGTTAGCTTTCTTGATGATTGAAATGTGTCCCTCAGCAAGAGACGCAAGGCGCTCTTCAACAAGCTTCACATCAAGCTCCTTACGGTCAATAACCTGCTTCACGCGTAGGTCTGCCTGCTTTACGGCTCCTGCGGTTGCAACAACCGCTAGTTTGCGAGGAATAAGGAAGTTAAGCGCATGTCCATCAGACACCTCAATGGTGGTGTGTGCACGGCCCATATCACGAACATCTTTCAGTAGTACGACTTTCATAGTTCAAATATCCTAACGTTTCCTTGGTATTTACGCAAATACTGATTCTTGACATATGTGTAGTATATGTCATATAGTAGTAAGGACGTTAATGGTCCTTCACAGATCAAGGAGAATTATAGATGAACTTTGTCAAAATCATTTGCGGGTTGATCGTGGTCGGCATGATCTTTGGCCTCTATTCAATCGCAGTTTTGGTCGGCGCCAAGCAAAAGACTGTACAGCTTGCTGCCCGCCAACACACCGGCCAAGTGGCCTTCATCCATGCAGCCTGCGCCGGCGAGAAGCTCTGCAGCTTCAAAGTGGTGGCCCGTGACGACTTCCTGGACTCGGACAAGCCGATCCTGAAGTTCACGGTCGTGAACGGTCTCGTCTTTGACGAAGCCGGCAACGCGACCGTGC
>CAZPVV010000006.1:0-24003 GCA_964590505.1 uncultured Candidatus Saccharibacteria bacterium
CTGTGGCTATTCTTCGCGGACTTCGCGATAAGTACGAACTATTCCACGGCGTGCGTATTACCGACGGCGCCATTGTGTCTGCGGTGGAACTCTCCACGCGCTACATCACCGACCGATTCCTTCCTGATAAGGCAATTGATCTTATAGACGAAGCAGCATCAGGGTTGCGTATCGCGCTTGAAAACAAGCCGCCCATTCTTGAAGAGACCGATCGCAAGATTAGACGTCTTGAAATTGAACGAGAGGCACTCAAGAAAGACGAGGCAAGTGATAACGCAAAAGAAATTAAGGAGCGCGTAAAAGCTATTGATGGCGAGATTGCTGATCTTCGTGAGAAGACAGCAGAGCTTGAACTTAAGTGGAAGAACGAGAAGGAGGTTCTGCATGATATTCGTGCAGCAAAGAAGGAGTTGGAGACACTGCGTGTTGCGGCCGATGGTGCTGAAGCTACTGCAGACCTTGGTACTGCTGCTGAAATTCGCTACGGCAAGATTCCTGCAATTCAGAAAGACCTTGAGATAAAAATGAAGCGCTTGAAGACGCTTCAGAAGTCTCGTCGCGTGCTACACGAAGAGGTGACTGAGCACGAGGTGGCGGGTGTCGTGTCTCGTTGGACGGGTATTCCCGTATTCAAGATGCTTGAAGAAGAGGCAGCAAAGCTCGCGCGTATGGAAGAAGAACTTCGCGCCTCTGTTATTGGGCAGGATAATGCGGTGAAGATTGTATCTGATTCAGTGAAGCGCTCTCGTGTGGGTATTTCAGACCCTAACCGCCCCATAGGATCCTTCTTGTTCCTAGGACCCACCGGAGTTGGAAAGACCGAGCTCTCACGTAAACTTGCTGAGTTTATGTTTAACGACACGGACGCACTCGTTCGCGTGGATATGTCTGAGTTCATGGAGAAACACTCCATTGCAAAGCTTATCGGTGCACCTCCAGGCTACGTGGGGTACGAAGAGTCTGGCTCGCTTACCGAGCGCATTCGTCATCGCCCGTATGCGGTTGTGTTGTTTGACGAGATTGAGAAGGCACACCCTGAGGTATTCAATATTCTTCTGCAGGTTCTTGACTCAGGACACTTGACTGACGGAAAGGGAAGAAAGGTGAACTTCAAAAACACCATCATCATCCTCACCTCAAACATTGGCGCCGAATTCATGGACCGTATGGTGTCTATCGGATTCGGACACTCAAGCAAGGAAGACTCAGCACAGTATGAAGCGGTGAAGGAAAAGGTGATGGAGTCACTTAAGAACCACTTCCGTCCCGAGTTCCTCAATCGTCTTGATGACATTGTTATCTTCAATGTGCTTGATAAGGTGGCGCTTGGAGAAATTGTAGAGAAGCAGGTACTTGAAGTCGTTGATAGACTCCTCGGTAAGCGCATTACGCTTTCTATTGATCCAAGTGTGCGCGAGTGGCTTGCGGACAAGGGATACAATCCTCAGTACGGTGCCCGCCCACTCAAGCGCGCCATCCAGGACAAGATCCTCACCCCTATTGCCTCACTTATGGTGGGACAAGGGATTATGGAGGGTGGAGCCGTTACCGTGACGCTTAAGGGTGGGGAACCACACTTTGAGGTGCGCAAGAAAGCGCCAACACGTAGTCGTAAAGCGTCCCTAGTTGCCTAGAGGCCCGCTTTCTGGTATCTTTCCCGCATGTCACAAGACCACCTTATAAAGATCAAGAGCCCTTCTGGGCACGTCCTCTTTACGCGCAAAAACAAGAAAAAGGTTGAGCGCAAGATTGAGCTGAAGAAGTTTGATAAGACGACGCGCAAGCACGAAGTCTTCAAGGAAGTAAAGAAGTAAAAGAAAGGCCGCCCGGAAGGGCGGTTTTTTCGTATCAAATTGGTCCCTATAAATGGAAAAACCGCCCGAGAGCGGTTCCTCCAGTGTGCTTGCGAAAAGCTGGCCGAAACCAAAATGTCGCAAGCACCCCAGGATCTTATACTAGTCTGTTTTTGGTGTCAAGGGTTTTGGACTCATCCAGAATGTGCTCAATCCACTCAATAAGCCCATGACTAAACATCGCGGGCTCACTTTGAAGAAGCTCACGTATTTCGCCCAAGGAGTACCAACCTACCTCAGCAACTTCTTCCTCTTGAAGTACAAAGTCGCCTGCGTCTTTATCTACTTGAGCGAAGTGCCACGTTATCCAATACGTGTTGGTGCCATACACTTTTTGCTTTGGACCGATCGTAAGATCAGCTTCTGTTAGAACAAGTCCCAACTCCTCTTCGGCTTCTTTGATGATGTTATCAAGATATGTTTCTCCTTCGTCCACGTGTCCAGCAGCAGCACAACTCCACTTGCCTGGATTCTTTTGCTTAAGGAGTGAGCGTTTTGAGAGCAGTACCTCTCCCTTTGAGTTTGATAACCAAAGGCCACTCACACGGTATATGTCCTCAGGACGTGTGTCGGATCGCTCTCGGAAGCCGATCTCGTTGTCGTCTTCGTCGACGAGGATGATGCGGGACATAGTTTAAGGTTGGTTTCTAGAATACACACCCATAAGCCCTGAGGTGGCTATAATGTGACCCTCTAACGCTGCGAGGACCTCCTCTTTTGTAGCTCCATCAGAAAGGTTGAGCATGGTGTCCGCGGCATAAAGCTTGAAGAAGTACCGATGAGTACTGGGCTCATACTCTGACGGCGGACAAGGACCCGTGTATCTACTCTCACCACGTGTGTTTGCGCCCTGTACTCCAATGAGTTCGCCTTCATCAATAGAAGTGGTTGATGCGGGAATATTGAAAGCAACCCAGTGAGTGAAGTTACCATCAGGGCGCAATGCGGCAGGAACGTCTGGATCGTCCATGATTAGAACCAAAGACTCTGCGCCTTCAGGTACTTCTTTTATTGAAAACGGTGGAGAAAGGAAGCGTTCTCCATCACAGGTATATTTCGGAGGAATGCGTTCGCCATCCCTAAATACAGGACTCTCTATGTGCATGTAGAAATTGTAGCACTGGTGTATGGCGGGCCCAGCTGGACTCGAACCAGCAATACTTCTTTTGGAGAGAAGCGTTTTACCATTGAAACTATGGACCCTTTATTAATGATTCCCTACTAAGAACTGCCCGAGCTGTAGCATACACTTTTCTTGCCACTCGTACATCATAATACCGTATTTGGGCACATCCTGGGTAATCTGGGCGAGAGCGCTTACCTGTGTGCGGTTTCAGATATGTTTTGAGGAACTGCGAGATAGGGATACCTGTAATCCCAGACCAATAGCCAAGCTGTGCGCGCTCGTCGTGGTACTCGTGTAAATGTAGTAGAACCCGTAGTCTCGATTCGTCCAACGGAAAGGCTCGCCGCAAAAGTGAGATATACGCCCCAATTAATAGAGGGTCTGAATTGGAGAAGGTTAGTTCCTTATCATTATGCGACTTTGAACCCTCACACCAATAGAGAAGAGAACAAAATATAAGTGCTGTTGAAGCATCAATTGGTTGCGAGCTCTTAACTGCTTGCATTGCCTCTTCTTTTGCCGTAGTCAAAGAAAGGGCGGTTTTTGCTTTCTTTGCTACGCTTGCAACTCGCTGGCCATTGGATAGAGACTGTCGGATCTTTATTTGTGCTGATCTAGGTAACTTGATGTCTCTGACCCATAAGGAGACTGAGCTTTTTGAGACACCGAGCTTTGAGGAAATCGCATTGACAGATAATCCTTTCTTTCTCAATTCTATTGCACTTTTCCTTTCTTGCTTTTTCATTCTTGGATAATTGTATCATTACGTATAGTCCGAGTTCGTATTCACCCTGTGGGCAAGGTACACGTATTAGAGCCAGTACCGACTACAATGAGAGATATGCGTCGGGCACTCCTGGTCACGGTATTTCTCATTTCACTGGTCATTACTCCTATCTCAGCATTTGCAGCTGAGTCTACGTTCTTTGGACCTGTTGTACCTCCTGAATGTAACTGTCCGAGCGTGATATCACCGAATACGGGTAAGGAGGTGCCGTCTGCAGCTGACTGGGGATGTGTGCTGCAGACGGTGCAGAACAGCATGAACCTTGCCGTGTCTATTTCAGTGATTATCGTCGTCCTTGCCATTGTCTATGCTGGCCTCGTGTTCATGCTGAGCGCTACCAATCCCGAAAACAGAAAGAAGGGAAGACAACTTGTTACCAACGCATTCCTCGGTATGCTCGTGGTGTTTAGTGCGTGGGTATTTGTAGATTTCATTATGAAGGTCCTCTATAACCCTGATACATCGGTTGAAGGGGTCGCGTTTGGTCCTTGGAACGCAATTCTAAGTGGAGACGGCCCAAAGTGTATTCAGGTTGCAAAGACACCGGACGCGCTTCCTGATGTGATTGGTCAGCCACCGCCAGGACCTAGTGCTCCTGGTACTGATAGTGGAGGGGGAAGGTGTGAACCGACAACCGATCCAGATAACCCGTGCAGTGTAGAAAAGCTTTCTAAAACTTGTTTTGCAAACAGAGTCCAAGATGCCTCAGGAATATGTAGGGTTGAAAGCTCGGACGGAGAAACATCTGCTGAAAGTGGCTCCGACCTATTGAATAGTGGCCGTGGGCCTAGCTATTCAATAGGGTTGTGGCAGATTAACCTTACCGTTAACGACATAAATAATATGGGATGCCCCACCGCCTTTACAAAGCCATGTAGTGGGAAAGCTGGCACTCTTCAGGGCGAGCTCGGCTGGTGTACGTCAAGTATTAAGCCGGGCAAGGAGTCTTTGTACAGGGCTTGCGTGGCCGCTGCTAAAAATGTTAACTACAACATGGCAACAGCGTGTAAGCTTTATCAGCAACCGGCGCCAAACGGAGGCTTTCAGCCTTGGGTCCATACGGCAACACAGGTCTGTCACGTCCCCGTACGCTAATATGCTACGATTTTTACCATGAGTCGCACTACAGTCATTATCGTAGGTTTTGTTGCCCTTCTAATTGCTATTGTATTGTTTTTCTTATTGCGACCAAGTGCAGAAGTGAAGAATCCCGACGACTCACCCAATCTATTTAATAATGGTGACTCGGGTGGGGATCCCTCGTATGTTCCAGGAGACGCCCCTGTCATCTTGACCCTTGTGGATGGGTCCACTCTTTCGGTTCAAAACTTCATTCCAGCAGAACAACCTGAGTGGTATGTCGAGGGCGATCAACTTGCTATAGCTGGGAGCGGGGAATGGGATGGTCCTGGATTCTCCATTCGTTACTCTCCGAATTCCTCAACATTTAACATATCGATATTGCGCGAACCTATTGGAGAGAAGCGTAGAGAAGCCGAAGGTGTATTACGAAATCTCCTTGGTATTGCTGACAGCGATATGTGTCGTTTAAATATGTCAGTGTATGTATTTGGTGAGGTTAGCGATACTTACGCAGGACGTAATCTCGGACTATCCTTTTGCCCCGGCTCAGTTCCCCTCCCGTAGTGCAAACGATAGAATAGGGTTATGCGCTCCCCGCTCATCATTGGTATTGCCGCAGCACTAGTCTTGGTTCTTATTGGGGTTGGGTTGTGGCTAAACACCCAGAAGACCGAGAAGGAAAGTACCGTTGCCACAACAACAGCACGCCTGCTCCCAAGAGACTCTGGTGCCATGCTTCTGTTTACTACTCGTGATGGTCGTGTGATCTCTGTCCCTGATTTTACGTACTTACACCCGTCACTTGATATTGAAGGGAGAAACGAGACGTATGTGTATGTGACCCAAGACGACAATGCTGTTGAAATGGATCCGCGTTACGGCATTGTGTACGGGAACGACGGCACCCTCACCATCGGTCTCTTTGCAGAGCCGTTAAGTGCTGCGCGCCTTTTGGCAGAAGCCAAGCTCCGCGAACTCATGGAAGGGGTGCCCGACGATATCCTCTGCATGCTTCCTGTATCAGTTGGAGTTCCTGATACTATGAATTCATCGTTCGTTGGAAGGGAACTTGGACTTTCCTTCTGCAAAGGCGCAACCACACTTCCCTAAGCTATGAAAAAACTATTCCTTACGACTTCCCTTGTGCTCATGTTTTTCATATCGTTTGCGCCACTAACGTATGCCGCTGGGGGTGCCTTCTTTGGTCCTATCGTGCCGAATGGCACAAACGGGCAGCCAGATTGTAATTGCTTGGCTGTTAAATCGCCGAATACAGGAGAGACGATTCCATCAGCGCCTGACTGGGGCTGTATCATGCAGACCGTTCAAAACACAGTGAACTTCGCGATTACAATCGGCATGATAATTGCCATTCTCTATATCGTATATTCAGGGTTCTTGTTCGTAATGAGTGCAGGGAACCCAAGTAGCAGAGAAGCAGCGAAGACGCGTCTCAACAATGTCGTGATTGGGTTCGTTGTGGTTCTTGCTGCATGGCTCGTGATTGATTTCGTGATGAAAAAGCTCTACAACCCTGACACAAAGATTGAGGGTGTTACATTCGGACCTTGGAACGCAATTCTCTCTGAAGACGGAAAGGAACATTGTTTGCAGGTGTCTAAAACTCCTGACGCGCTTCCTGGAATCGTGGGGCAGCCACCACCGGGTCCGAGCACAACTGGTGGAACAGGTACCGGAGCCGAAGGTACGATTCAATCCGGAGCTGGTTGTCCCGGTGCTAGCTGCGTAGACCTTGGGCCAGAAGTGCCGTGTGAGGCAAAAGGCTGCAAAGCCGATGTGGGTTTAAAGAACGGACTCGCGCGTGTCCAAAGCCCAGTTGGGTGGACTGTGACGGAGGCGTATCCTAAAAGTAGAAATCACGCATCCGCATGTCATGACAACGGAACATGCGTTGACGTCGGGCTTCGTCCTAAGACATATAACGAGAATACGGTCCTTGGTTTCTACCAGGCGGCAACGGCGGTCGGATTTCGAGTTGTGTACGAGACAAGCGACTGCGACTTTGTTTCAAAGTTAAAGGCGAAGGGAGTCAATGCACTTTGCTTATCTGCAAGTCAGATTTCGGCGCCTCATTTTTCTGTCTATTCCAGGTAGTCTGCAATCTTGCGCAACCACGCCCTCTGCCTCCTCGCATACTGAGCAAGTTTTGCCTGAAGAGCAGGCAAAAGCGACTCACGACTTCGCTCTCCACGTAGATATTCACCAATAACTCTGTACTCAAGCCCGAGTTCATTCAGCCTGGCGTCACCAACTTCACCACGCACGCGTGTGACTTCCTCAATGAGTCCTGACGCAAGAGCTATTTCAAGACGCTCATTGATTCGTTCCCGTAGCTCCTCGCGTGGTGGATTGATAACAATCCACTCAACCTCATACCGGTCTGAAGCGGAATGTCTTTCAGGCACACTGCCGTGCATCTCAATGATCTCCAGAGCACGTATAAGTCGCCTACGATTTTGTGGATCAATAGTTTGTGCACGCTCCGGGTCTTTGGCCGTTACACGTTCTCGTAACTCCTCAGTTGAAAGGAGTTCAAGCTCGTCCCGATAGGCCGCGTTTGGTGGGGTGTCAGTCGGTAGCCCATAAAGGAGCGCATCAAAGTAGAAGTGGGAGCCGCCAGCAAGGATAGGGAGCTTCCCGCGCATGGATATCTCCTCAATCAATCGGGAAGCATCTCTCACAAAGTCTCCAGCGCTATAGGTATCCTTTGGGTCGCACACATCAATGAGGTGGTGGGGAACGCCACCCATCTCTTCTTTGGTTATCTTTTCTGTCCCAATATCAAGTCCTCGGTACACTTGCCGGCTATCAACTGATATGACTTCCCCACTGCGCTCCTGCGCAAGCAGGACTGCCCTACGAGACTTTCCGGAAGCTGTGGGCCCGATGATGCAGACGATGTGCCGCTTAGCGCTCATATCTGCCGGATGGTATCATGGAAACACTACGGGCGGATATCATATAACGATTATGCATATGAAAAGTAACTATTGTGAGGGGTGCGGTGATTTCCACGACATGCCTCGTGCATTTGAATCAGGAGTACGCATTGGTGAGACTATTCCTGACTACGAGTTTGAAGTCTTCCAAAAGGAAGAGATAAAGACCATGAAGTTCTCCGATGTGCGAGGGAAATGGCTCGTGGTTATGTTCTATCCCGCTGACTTTACCTTCATCTGTCCAACGGAGCTTGAAGAAATGGCTGGACTCTATGAGCAATTCAAGCAGGTGAACACTGAGGTGCTCTCATTCTCAAGCGACACGGTCTTCACACACAAGGCTTGGCACGACACATCAGAAGCTATTAAGAAGATTGAGTTCCCTATGGGTGCTGACCCCTCAGGCAAAATAGCGCATGCGTTTGGTGTTCTCATTGAAGGAGGAGAAGTTGCTCTCACTCCCGACGAAGGACTCGCGCTTCGTGGTACTTTCGTTATTGATCCAAATGGCGTATTGCGCACCATGGAGATACACGACAACAGTGTCGGACGAAAAGCGGCTGAGACGCTTCGTAAAGTTAAGGCAGCGCAGTATGTTGAATCGCATCCAGGTCAGGTGTGCCCGGCGTCCTGGGAGTCTGGTGACGACACCCTTGAACCAGGTCTTGATTTGGTTGGAAAGATTTAGCGACGCTTAAAGAGCGCACTCGCAAGAGCAGTACGGGTTTCTTCGGAAAACGTGGTGAGTGTGGTGCTTGCGCGAAGTGCTAGATCACCAAGAAGCAGTGAATACAGAGAAACACCTTCTTCGTTAATGAGACTTCGATTCATATGGGAGAGCGAGACGGCGCGCATGCGTCGCTCGCTTTTCTTCTTTGAGTCTTCAACCGCTGCCGCAATACCAATGAGAGTATTGTCAGGGCGTGTTATTGGGCCCCCAGACACTCCGGGTGCTGCAACGCGGGAGGCAGAGAGCGTCAGAATATCAGGAGCCGTGTTACTGAAAGAGTGAATATTCTCAACGGTCACAACCGCAGACTGAAAGGGAAGTCTTTTTTCAATGGTTTTAAAACTCTTGGTGCCTGCCGGATACCCTGATTCAGTCACGAGTGTGCCAATATCGCTTTCAGTCAGTTCTCGCGTATCAGGGAAGAGAGAGGGGAATGTTGTTGGTAGTGCTCCGTCTAGCGCATCCGTGACGTACAAAAGAGCAAAATCCCCCTCCCCAGTTCCCTTCGGGTTTTTGTCAGCAAGCGCCTGGAGGTTATCTGCTACCCATGTGTCAGATAGATACAGGAGCGATGCTTCATAGGTTGCTCGCGCGGGAGAACCGGTGCGGATGGTGCAGGAACCTTTTGGCGCTTTCTTTCCAAGAGGAATGAGAAGCGTTTGAGCAACGTGCGCATTGGTGAGGATGACACCCCGCTCACTTATGAATACGCCACTACCGGTTGAGCTGTAGGTCTTTCTCCCTTTTTGGAACGTGCAGTATATGTTTACAGTCGCGTCTTCAACCGTGCTTGCTGCGTGCGCCAGCGGCGTGCCTATGACAAAAACGAAGAGAAGTATAAGAGCGATACGGAACTGCCTCATTGAGGCGATTGTATCATTTGTTGGTGCCGGAGGAGAGACTCGAACTCTCAAGCCTTGCGGCAGTGGGTTTTGAATCCACCGTGTATACCATTCCACCACTCCGGCTATAATCAACATCCTACTGCACAGGTCAAAACCCCGCAAAGTATGGGCGAATGCTACACTACCTTGGTATGCATCAGGAGCCAACGAAATATGACTCTGTCTTCTGGATAGAGGTCGACAAAATACACCCCAATCCCTTCCAACCACGACGGGAATTTGATGAAGAGCGATTGAAAGCGCTTGCGGACTCTATCCGTCAGTACGGTGTGCTCCAGCCTCTTGTGGTGACGCGCAAAGATCAGGAACGACCCGACGGGGGACTCTCTAGTCTCTACGAGCTCATTGCAGGTGAGCGTCGTCTTCGTGCATCCAAACTCGCAGGCATCAAGGAAGTGCCGGTGGTCATTCGTGCGGGCGAACAGACCGACCACATGAAGCTTGAACTGGCGATCATTGAGAACCTGCAGAGAGAAGATTTGAATGCCATTGATCGGGCCAAAGCGCTCGGTCAACTAGCAAAGGAGTTTGGTCTCTCGCATGGAGAGATTGGTGCGAAAGTGGGTCGCAGTCGTGAGTATGTGTCTAACTCCATTCGCTTGCTTGCTCTTCCTGAAGAAATTCAGCAAGCGGTCGTTAACCGAGACCTCTCGGAAGGTCACGCACGTGCACTCCTTATGCTCTCTAGTCGCCCTGAGGAGCAGATGACGCTCTTTAAAGATGTGGTGCTCAGAAAGACATCAGTTCGCGTTGTGGAGCAGTTAGCGCGCCGTATAGCGACCGACAAGGTGCGCAAACACGACAAAACACCTGAGGTTATGGAACTTGAGAAGTCGCTTACCGAAACACTCGGTACACGCGTAGTTATTGAAAGCAGACCAAACGGTGGACGTGTGTTGATTGAGTTCTTCTCACCCGAGGACCTCTCACATATTGCAGCATCTATCGCAACGCAACAGGTGGTTGCGGAGAACGAAGCTGTTGAAGCGCCACTTCCAAGTGTGTATCCAAACACCACACAAGTAACAGACACTGAAGAGGAAGACCTCTACACCGTCAAAGACTTTATCGTTTAGGTGCTTTCGTGCCTTTCTTTTTGCGCGGAACGTTGGTTGCGTTACGTACGCCTTTGGCGTTTGTGGTATCAACCTGGCCAAGAGCTCTCGCCTGAGCCTCTAGTACGTTTCTGATGTGACGGCGCGCCATACCCGTGCGTGCGTATTCAAGCCACTTGGGTGTTGGCTTAGCTGAAGGGCGTTCCAGAATTTCCACAATATCTCCGTTACGTAAATACGTATCAAAGGAAACAAGTTTTCCATTCACTTTCGCGCCATTCATGTGGTTACCGAGCTCACTATGTATCGCGTACGCAAAATCAACAGGTGTTGAATTTATAGGAAGATCAATAACGTCTCCTTTTGGACTAAACACAAACACACGATGTGAGAAGAAATCTTCCTTGAGTCCCGACACAAACTCCTGTGACTCAGCTATTGAGGTGTGCGCTTCGGTGAGCTCTGACAACCAGCGTGGACTTTCCGCTGGCTTCTTCTGGTTCTTCTTATCTTTAACTGCTGGAGCAACAACTGCCGGCTTCTTATTAAAGTTGAGTAGTGTTGGAATAAGATCACGAATCCATGTGAGCGAAACCCGCTCAAACGCTTTTTTCTGATCTGACTTTGCTGACTTTTCAATACCTTTACCCAGCTGTTTGTAAGTCATGTGGGAGGCAATACCAAACTGTGCACGCTGGTGCATCTCTTCAGTGCGAATTTGCACTTCAACGACACCTGCGTCACCCGTGAGAACGGTGGTGTGAAGGGACTGGTATCCGTTAGGCTTGGGGAAGGCGATGTAGTCCTTAAATTCGCCTGGTAGGGGCTTCCAGAGCGCATGAACGGTACCAAGAGCCTGATAACAGTCATCAATAGAGGAGACGATCACACGGAGTGCTGCAATATCATGAATGCGCGTAATATCATCTCCCTTACGTTTCAGTTTCTGATGCAAACTCCACAATCCCTTTACACGAATCTCGGTACGAAAGTCTCGCATGCCTCTTCGCGCAAGCGCGTGTTGAAGTTCCTTCTGCGCACGCGCAAGACCAACTTCGTTTTCCTTACGCTTCAGTTTTCGCACCTCAACCGCGTGCTGGTATGCATCTGGATCAATAGCAGGGAACGCGAGGTCCTCAAAATCTTTCTTAAGTCGGCCGATACCAAGACGGTCAGCAAGTGGTGCATAGATCTCAAGTGTTTCCAGCGCAATACGCTTTTGCTTCTCGGGCGGCACGTGCTCCAGTGTCGTCATGTTGTGGTACCGGTCGGCAAGCTTAACGATGAGCACGCGTACGTCAGCTGAGGTTGCAACGAGAAGTCGTCGTAGCGACTCAGCATGGCGCTCGGCACCGCGATACTTGTGTTGACCGAGCTTGGTAACACCATCGACCAGAAATGATACTTCAGAGCCAAACGCTTCCTCAACTTGCTCAATAGTCACCTCGCCGTCCTCAACAGTGTCATGCAGTAGTCCCGCCGCAATAGTTGCGCCGTCCATGCCCATTTCGGCCAAATGCTTTCCAACGGCTGACGGATGTATAAAATAGGGCTCGCCAGAGTATCTTTTATGTGTGCTGTGTGCGCTTTCAGCAAAGGTATATGCCTTTTCAACAAGCGCCCGATCCTCAGGTGAAGGATCTCGCATCGCACCCAAGATTTCCTTGACGGTAGTCACAAAGCAAGCATACTGCCTAGCGGGACGACTCGCAAAGTTGATACACATCCAAGGAGGGCTACCGTATGAACATTTTTGAGGCCGAGAAAGTCTTGAGGGCAGTATTTCCCCAAGGCTCAACGGTGGACAGTGTGGTCCAAAGAACGGCCGGACGAACGCGGGTGATTGAGGTGCGGTCGCGCCTCACGCCTCTACCTCTTAACGAGCCGGTCGCGCTTATCACGGGACTCAAGCGCGAAGGGAAGGAAATCGTGATGGCTGGCGGTGATCAAAACGTCCGCATGATCGCTGAATCGTTGTCGTGGTTTCTTTACGGGGACACCACGTCGCTTTCGTCCGAGCCCGTATATCTCTAGGGCGCGAGGGGCAAAAAAGAAAAGACCGCCTTCTGGAAACGGAGGGCGGTTTTCTTATTTCAAATAGTCAGCAGCAACTTCAGGAGTCACCGACTCTGGTTTCGTCTCCTCAGGCAAATAAATACGTCGAAGTCCTTTCTTAAGGAAGAGACCTGCTTTTGACTTGTAGAGCACGAGTGCTTTGCCTGTTTTTGGGTGCTTACCAATCTCTTGCACAATCTCAACACCTTTTGGTGGTTGTTTGGGTGTATCAATTAATGTCACCGCTTCTTCAAGGGTAATAGTGTACGGGTCGCCTTTCTTGATTGAGCGGAACTCACCATCATGTGCAACATAGGGACCAAACCGTCCGGTGTTTGCAAGAATAGGAGCGTTTGTACGTGGGTGATTGCCCAGTGTGCGTGGAAGAGAAAGATACTTCACTGCGTCTGCAAGGGTAACGCTTGCAAGATCGGTTCCTGCAGGAATACTTGCACGCTTCACGTTCTCCTTTACCTTCTTAGGTTTCTTGCTCCGTGACTTCTTCTTTGGCTTCTCCTCTTCCTCAACTGCTACCACCTCTTCCTGTGGAAGTACCATTTCAACATACGGACCAAAGCGCCCGGTCTTTATGAAAATAGGATGACCACCATCTGGATGCATGCCGATAGGCTCGTCCGCCTTAAGCTCAAGTCCGTCTTCTTGGCGAGCGCCCTCACACTCAGGGTACCGGGTACAGCTCATGAAAATGCCCCCGCGACCAAGTTTAAACTCCATAGCAGCACCACAGAGCGGGCAGGTAAATTCAGGAGGCACACTGCCGAGCGATGTGGCTTTTGGAAGATCTTCTTTGGACGCCACTGCTTTCTGGAATGGAGTGTAGAACTCGCGAAGCGTTGCTTCATACTTACGCTCACCACGAGCAATCTCATCAAGTTCATCCTCCATGAGTGCAGTGAAGGAGTCAGATATGTAGTCTGCAAAATGCTCTTCAAGCCAGCCTGATACCACCATACCAGTTGCGGTTGGTGTGAGGGTACGACCCGTTTTCTCCACATACCCGCGGTCCTGAATGGTTTTCATGATGGAGGCGTAGGTAGAAGGGCGTCCAATACCACGCTTCTCAAGCTCTTTGACGAGTCCTGCTTCGGTGTATCGGTTTGGTGGTTCGGTTTGCTTCTCTAGGCTTCCAAGTGTGACAACGGTAAGTGGCTCACCAGCCGTAAGCTTAGGAAGCTCGGTGTCCTCGCCACGACTTGCGGTATCAAGTGCAAGCCATCCCGGGAACATCACGCGTGAGCCGTTTGCAGAAAAGAGCGGAATGTCCGCATCAGCTTTTGCTTTAACACTCGTGCGCAGAACTTTTGCACTTGCCATCTGGCTTGCAAGTGCGCGGTTACGGATAAGCTCATACAGCTTTTGCTCGTCACCTGCTGACCCAGCATGCACTTTGCCGGGCTCTGTAGGGCGCACCGCTTCGTGCGCTTCTTGTGCGTTCTTGCTCTTGGTCGTGTACGTGCGTGCTTCAACGTAGTCCTTGCCGAACTCTTTTTCAATTGCAACCAGCATCTTTGAAACCGCGTCCTTGCTGAGCGTTACCGAGTCGGTACGCATGTAGGTAATGTGTCCTGCTTCGTAAAGCTTCTGGGCCGCACGCATAGTACGACTTGGAGAAAAACCAAGACGGGTTGAAGCAGCTTGCTGAAGTGTTGAGGTGGTGAAAGGCGGACGCGGGTTACGGTCTTCAGCGCGCTCGGTCACGTCGTCCACGGTCCAGTGCGCTTTCTCGCCGAGCGTAACAATACGCTCTGCCTGCTTAGGATCAGTTGGCTCTTCCACGCAGTGTGCAGGGAAAGAACCGCCCTTTGCTTTAAAGACCGCATCAAGTACGTAAAATGTTTCCGGAATGAATGCTTTGATCTCGCGCTCTCGTTCTGCGAGGATACGAAGAGCCGGGGATTGTACGCGTCCTGCGGAGAGTCCGTAGCGTACCTTCTTCCAAATAAGCCCTGACAGATCGTATCCCACAATACGATCAAGCACGCGTCGTGCTTCCTGTGCCTGGCGAAGGTTCTCATCAATTGCGCGAGGATGTCCGAGTGCCTCAAGAACAGCGTCCTTGGTAATTTCGTGGAATACCACACGCTCAGGCTTCT
This sequence comes from uncultured Candidatus Saccharibacteria bacterium, assembly GCA_964590505.1. Classification (GTDB taxonomy): domain Bacteria; phylum Patescibacteriota; class Minisyncoccia; order Phycocordibacterales; family Phycocordibacteraceae; genus C7867-001. The sequence continues at coordinate 14,669 of CAZPVV010000006.1, forward strand.
TAAGACCGACTGCTTCTTTTATGTGCCAGGCAATCGCTTCTCCTTCGCGGTCAGGGTCCGTCGCAAGGTAGACGAAGTCCGCTTTCTTTGCCGCGGTCTGAATTTTATCGATGACGTCCCGCTTTTCTGGAGAAACCACGTAGCGGGGAATAAACCCGCCCTCAATATCAACAGCGTCCTTGTTTGATTTAGGAAGATCACGAACATGGCCCACAGAAGCAAGCACCTCAAATTCCTTTCCGAGGTACTGCTGTATGGTGCGCGCCTTTGCAGGCGATTCAACGATGAGAAGTTTTTTGGCCATTCCTTTAATGTATGTCGCGTAGGCTACTCATACCGCACTATATATAGAATGGTCAAGCAGTGAGTGTCTAAGAGACTCTGTGCCATTTTCCAAATTGCTCTTTGAGTACGCCCCGTAGCTCAAGCGTAATAAGGGTTTTAAGAGCATGCGCTGGCGTAAGTCCCGATTGCTCGAGCAGGACATCCTTTCTCTTTGGTGTTTCTAGTAACGCGTAGAGAATTAGCTCGTCGCCTGAAAGTTCAAAGGAGTTTTGAAGCGTTGGTTTGATATGTAGTGCCTCAAGAATATGTGCAGAGGTCGTAACAGGAGTGGCGCCCAATCGGATGAAGAGGTCACTTGCCGAGCCGTGTATGTCGCCTGCCCGATGCGGAACGCACAGAAGCTCTCGGTTGTATTCACCAGCGAGTCGGGCAGTGATGAGCGTGCCTGAGCGCTCTCCTGCTTCTATCACAAGGACTGCATCTGCAAGTCCTGCCACTATCCGGTTACGCTTAGGGAAGTCTGAAGGAAAAGGAGAGTACTCGGGAGCGTTTTCCGATAGCAGTGCACCACCTGCACTCAGAATCTCTTGCGCAAGCGTGAAGTTAGCGCGCGGACCAATAGCAGCATCCCCAATGCCTGAAGCAAGTACGGCAACGGTGTGCAGCTTTGCGTCCAGGGCACTCTGGTGCGCCTCTGCATCGGTTCCAAGAGCAAGGCCCGAGATAATCGAGATGGGGTAGCCTGTAAGACCATTCACTAGGTCGCGGGTTATGCGCTTTCCGTAGGGTGTCTGGGCACGAGAACCCACAACCGCAAGAAGTTTAGAGCCAGGTGGGGGAAGTGTTCCGCGCAGCCATAAATGCTCCGGAACCTGAGGAATCTGGAGAAGGCTGCGTGGGTAGTCCTTTGGGAGGAGTTGTCGGAGGTCGCCGTCCATACTATGCTTCATTTATTATAGTCCTATGCTCGATATCAATTTCATTCGGGAGAATAAAGAGGTGATAAAGGCGGGTGCGCTTAAGAAGCGCATTACCGTAGACATTGACCGATTGCTAGAGGTTGATGACGAGCGCAAGACTCTGCGACAGCAGATGGACGAGAAACGTGCTGAGCAGAATCGCATGTCATCCGTTATCACCCGTGCCCAGGGAGATGAGCGCACGAAACTTATTGAAGGCATGCGTCACGTGAAGGAAGGGTTGGCTGAATTAGATGAGAAGCATCAAGCAGTCATGAAGGAATGGCAGGCGCTCATGCTGTCAGTTCCGAACATCCCCGACATGACGGTGCCTGAGGGCGAGTCAGACGAAGACAATCAACCGGTGAAGACTTGGGGAGATATTCCTGAGTTTACGTTCCCACTTAAGGATCATGTTGAGCTCATGACTTCTCTTGGTATGGCTGACTTTGAGCGGGGGACAAAAGTTGCCGGCTTCCGTGGCTACTTCCTTCGTGGAGATGGTGTGTTGCTCTCTAATGCGGTGTGGCAACTGGCGCTCAAGCATTTCACCGCAAAAGGCATGGAGCCACTCCTAGCTCCATCGCTTGTGCGCAGGGAAACGTTTATGGGTACTGGCTACTTGCCTCAGGGCGAGGAGGATTTGTATAAGACACAAGATGGAGAGTATCTCGCTGGCACTGCTGAAGTCGCCACCATGGGGTACTACATGGATGAGACGATTGATATGAAGACACTACCCGTGAAGTTCCTCGCCTTCTCGCCATGCTTTAGACGCGAGGCTGGAAGCCACGGCAAGGATGTACGTGGACTCATTCGCGTCCATGAGTTCTTTAAGTGGGAGCAGGTGGTGCTTTGTAAGGCGGATCACGCCGAGTCGGTAGCGATGCACGAGTGGTTGAATCGCAATACCGAAGAACTCATTGAACTCCTCCAGATTCCGTATCGCACTGTTGCAAACTGCGGCGGGGATTTGGGATTAGGTCAGGTAAAGAAATACGACATTGAATTGTGGGTGCCGGGGGAGAAGAAGTACCGCGAGATTAGTTCTGCGTCATACTTCCACGACTTCCAGACGCGTCGGTTGAATATTCGGTACAGGGATGAGGAGGGCAAGATGCAGTTTGCACATTCACTCAACTCAACCGCTATTCCAACGCCACGCATTCTTGTGTCTATTATTGAAAATTATCAGCAGGAGGACGGCACTATTCGTGTGCCTGCTGCGCTTGTCCCGTATGTCGGTAAAGAGATCCTGGGACGTCCGGCGTGACACAAGGAGCGCTCCCGCTCCTGTCGTCCGTAAGCGCGAGTCGCTTAAAGAAAAGCGCAAGAAGAATAAGAAAGTATTTTTTATTGTGCTTGGTGTCGTGTGTTCGCTTTTGATTGTTGCCGCTGTGTACGGCATGTGGCAGGCGCCCGTGCGTATTTCATCAGTTACGGCAGAAGGTCCAGAAGCAGAAGCGGTGCAAAAGATTGCAGAGCGTTCTCTAGAGGGCACGTACGGGTATGTGCTCCCCCGGAACTCTATTTTCATATTCCCTGAGTCCTCAATACGTGCTTCGGTATTACGCTCCTATCCAAATATTTCAGCGGTCTCTATATCGCGTACCAGCTTTACGGAAATTCATGTACGCACCGTTCTGCGCGCTTCAGCCTTTGTTTGGTGCGGTGTAACGGCAGACGCAGCCGGCAACTGTTATGACGCTGATGCTGAAGGGCTTATCTTCGGTGAGATTGCGAGCCTGCCTACTATGGCCAAAAGTGCACCCGTTGAAATGGATACGGTAGCGGCGTCAGTTATGGATGTTGTGCCCGAGCAAAACATAGATCCAAGTAGTCTGCGCATATACGCGCAACTTGAGTCTGAGAATAACGACGATGGCACCCCACTACGTGCTCATGTGGTGGGTGCTGAGCGCATACCGGATGCACTGCGGTTTGTGAAGGCAATGCGGGCACTGAATGTAAGTATTGTGTCGATAGAAATTCGTGACGACGAAGCTGATTTGTATACGCCACAGGGAACACGCATCACGTACATCCTTGGAGACGAAGAGAAATCAGCTGCCCTTGCCGCCAGTTCGTTCCCCTCACTCAATCTTTCCGACGGACAACTGGCCTACGTTGATCTGCGCTTTGAAGGGAAGGTATATATAAAGCGTCGATGGGAATAGTCAGAACTAAATCTCTGCGGTAAGGTGTTTTTATGGAATCGTTTTGGACTGGCCTTAAGAGGCCCTTTTTCGTTCTTGCCCCCATGGCGGACGTCACGGACCCTGCATATAGAAAGCTCATAGCCGAGCATCAGTCAGCTGATGTGATGTGGACTGAGTTTGTGTCAGCGGACGGTCTCTACCACACAAGGGAGATGAAAAAGATGCAAGACGCCGAGAACCCACTCGTGCGAGATCTCCTTTATACGGAAGACGAGCATCCCATTGTTGCGCAGTTCTTCTCATCAAAACCCGACATGGTGCGGTATGCGGCACGACTTGCAGGAGAGCGCGGATTTGATGGCGTTGATATCAATATGGGATGCCCTGATAAATCTATTGAAAAACAAGGTGCAGGTGCTGCAATGATGAAAACACCAGAGAAAGTGGCAGACATCGTTTCCGCTATGAGAGCAGGTATTGAAGACGCAGGGAGAGGGCATATGGGCGTGTCTATAAAGACGCGTATTGGATACAACAGGCAGGAAATTGATACATGGATTCCTGCAGTGCTTAAGACACGGCCTGACGCCCTCACCGTGCACCTGCGTACGCGCAAAGAAATGTCCAACGTGCCTGCACACTGGGAGCTCATGCCGAGAATTGTGGCACTGCGCAATGAGTTATCTCCAGAAACACTTATTATCGGCAATGGTGACGTTACCGATCTTGAAGACGCGCGCGTAAAGATTAATGAGAGTGGTGCGGACGGGGTCATGCTCGGGCGTGCAATCTTTGGAAACCCGTGGCTGTTTACGGGACGCACTGATGTTTCGCTTTCAGAGCGCTTGCACGCACTCATTACCCTTGCGCAGTATTTTGAAGAAATGCGCCCTTCCAAGTCCTTTCATATTCTTAAGAAACACATCAAAGCGTTCGTTACAGGATTTAGTGGCGCAGGTGAGCTACGTGGAGAGCTAATGGAGGCACAGAGTGCTAAGCAGATTGAGGAGATAATTCTGAAGAGCGGGCTGTTGCAGGGATAGGAATCACTGATAGGATGTGGTTCGACACAAACAAGAGGGGTATGACATGCCTACCAATTTTGACTGTACATTTAAGACGGACCCCTCGGCGCTCTCGGCGGCAATTCGCCGCATTCAAGCGGCAGGTACGTCCTTGAGCGAACTCAAGGAGCTTCTGAGGATGTTCCGAACTAAAGCGCGCACGGACGTTTCGAGTAGAAACGAGTGGCTTTTAGCTGCCCTGTTTACGAGAGCGCTCGTTCAAACACTTGAAAAAGAACCGCCTAGACCCTCCGGGGGCTAGGCGATTTTTCGTGATACACTCGCACGTAATGGCACACCAGTCACTCTATAGAAAACACCGTCCGCAGTCGTTCAAAGAGGTCTTGGGACAAGATCAGGTGACCAACGCACTTGCGGAAACAATTTCTACTGAGAAAGTTGCACACGCGTATTTGTTTGCTGGGTCGCGCGGGCTTGGAAAGACTTCTATTGCACGCATTTTTGCACACGAGCTCAAGACATCCGACAAAGACCTCTATGAAATTGACGCTGCCTCAAATACTGGCGTTGATAACATTCGGGAGCTTATTGAAAATGTCTATACGCTACCCTTTGAATCTACGTACAAGGTCTACATTTTGGACGAGGCACACATGCTCTCAAAGAGTGCGTGGAATGCGCTTCTGAAAACCCTTGAAGAGCCTCCGGCACATGTCATTTTCATTCTCGCGACAACTGAGCTTGAGAAGGTGCCAGAGACCGTGCAGTCACGCTGCCAGGTGTTTACCTTTAAGAAACCAACACGCGATGGACTCGCCAAACTTGTGACATCAGTAGCAAAGAAAGAAGGATACACCATTGACCCTCAAGCTGCCGACCTTCTTGCGTTCCTTGCGGACGGTTCATATCGTGACGCACTATCGGTGCTCGAGAAAGCACTATCTGTGTCCGTAGACAAGAAGTTGAGTCTTGAAGAGGCAGAGAAGGCAACGGGCGCGCCGAAGCGCAAACTAGTTTCCGACCTCGTATCTGCACTACATGAAGGCCGCGCAGGGAAGTCGCTGGAAGCCGTATCTACTGCGCGCGACGCTAGTGTTGATATGTCGCTGTATCTTGCGCTTGTAACGGAGTATGTACGCTACGTACTCCTCGTACGCCATGCACCTGAACTAAAGAGTCAGCTTATGTCAGAACTTGGCGAAGGTTTTTCAGAAGTGGAGACTATCGCAAAAGGTACTGACTCAAAACTAACGCACCAAACACTTGCAGTACTTCTTGATGCCGCTGCACGTATGCGTTTCTCTCCTATTCCGTCACTTCCACTTGAGCTCGCTATTCTTGAGCTTCTGCCTGCATGAGGTCTGTAGCGCTATCTATTCTTAAATTTCTTATAGGGCTCCTCGTGATTGGAGCCATATCAGCCGGCACATACTGGGCACTCAAGGGTGAATTTAATGTGCCGTGTTTGTCCCCGGTTCTCTATCGTGTTGGCACGATAGATCAGCGATTCGGTGTCTCAGACGAGGAGTTCGCCTCTGCGCTTAACGAAGCCGCAGCAGTATGGAATACGGCAGCAGGGAAGCGGGTACTTGCTACAGACACAAGTGCCGAGATGACGGTCAGTCTTCAATATGACGAGCGCCAGGCAGCCACAAAGCTTGGCGAAGTGATTGACGAGGATCAACGTGTGTATGATGCCCAGCGCGCCCGCGTTGATGCGCTTATTAGTGCGCACGAAAAGAAAGCAACCACATACGAAACAAAGCGTGTGTCGTTTGAAGAGGACACTGAGGCGTATGAAAAGGATGTCGCAAACTGGAACGCGAAGGGAGGAGCACCTCCTGGTGTCTATGACGACCTTGAAGCTGAGCGCAAGAGACTTGCGCGCGTACAGACCCAACTAGCAACCGAGGCAGACGCACTTAATCAAATGAGTGCTGAGATCAACGCTGAAGTTGGAAAGTTGAACCAGCTTGCCGGAAGCGTGAACGCTAAAGTTGATACCTATAACAGTGTTGCGGGGAGTGAGTTTGACCAGGGGCAGTATGTGTCAGACAAAATGGGAACTCGCATAACCGTCTATGAGTTTAAAACACGGGATCAGCTAGTTCGTGCACTGGCTCATGAGTTTGGACACGCACTAGGAATTCTCCACACGGAAGACCCACAATCACTCATGTATCCCTATAACTCAGGGAAAGATGTGATGCTTCACGCGCAGGATGTGGCTGCACTGCGCGAAGTTTGTAAGCTGCCGTAGCTTGCTCTCCGGCCCGTTCTCGGGCAGGATTGAGAGTGTTCGTATTGGGAGATCGTCTAATGGTAGGACAGCGGCCTTTGAAGCCGTGAATCTAGGTTCGATCCCTAGTCTCCCAGCAAAAAACGCACACCTAAGTGCGCGCCATGTTAGTGGATGCTTGGACACCAGCTACTTTATTCGTCTATTGGGGACGACGTTCCTGGCTGTCACCGTAACTCTGGAGTTCGCCAAAGTGACGTTGACGTGTCCAGGCCAGTCAATTTCACTAGCCACGAATGGCATTCGGGCCGACATGCTGATTCGGCCGTACTACCCACCCGTGTTGCCCAAGCATCCATATACACGCTATCACTTTTTAAGCACTCTTACACTACGTGCTAACCTGACCTCATGAAGGAGGTATTTGCAGTCATTGCGGCACTTTTGGCTATTGCAGGCAACATCCCCTACGTCATTGATGTCCTGCGTGGTCGGGTTAAGCCCCATGCATACACGTGGTTTGTCTGGTCTATCGTGTCCGCTATTGTTTTGTTTGGGCAGGTAGTTAAAGGAGCTGGGATTGGAGCGCTCCCTACATTGATATCTGAGATCTTTACCCTCATTATTTTTATTCTTTCTCTCAAGTTTGGTTTTAAGGGAGTGACCAAGTCTGACATATTCTTTCTAGCACTTGCACTCCTTGGTCTTATTCCGTGGCTTCTGACCAAAGATCCAACACTGTCTGTAGTGATTGCGGTATGTATTGATCTCATCGCCTTTATTCCGACGCTCCGCAAGACGTGGAGCGAGCCTCAGACAGAGACACCCATCCTCTTCGGCTCAAACGTGCTTCGTCACCTTTTTGCACTCTTGTCTCTTCAGGCATACAACATTGCGACAACCCTCCACTCCATCTCTATGGTTACCCTCAATACCGCCATGACCCTTATCATTCTGTTTAAGAAGAAGCGCAATTCTCGCTAACGGTGTATGGTGTTTTCATGAAAGAGGAGGCATATGATGTGCTGGTCATAGGAGGTGGAGCGGCCGGCATGATGGCGGCTATTGTTGCTGCCCAGAAGGGCAAGAAAGTCCTTCTCCTTGAGCGAAACAAACGCCTTGGCGAGAAACTCCGTATAACAGGCGGTGGTAGGTGCAATATCACGAACGCTGAGCCTGACGTAAAGAAGCTCCTTGCTAACTACAAAGGAGCAGAGCAGTTCTTGTACTCATCCTTTGCGCAGTTTGGTATGAAAGACACGTTCACGTTCTTTGAGTCAAAAGGATTGCCGCTAGTGGTGCAGGGCAAACTCCGTGCATTCCCAAAGAGCGAGAAGGCTATTGATGTGGTGAATACTCTCCAGAAACTTTTGGAAACAGCAGGTGTCCATGTCTTAACGAATGTGCGCGTCTCACAGATAGAAGGAAAGTCGGGGCGTATTGAACGCGTACTCGTTGGTAACAAAGCATATACCGCCAAAAGTTATGTGCTCGCCACCGGAGGTGTTTCGCATCCAGAAACGGGTTCAACAGGAGACGGGTTTTCATGGCTACGTGCGCTTGGACACACGGTAGCAAACCCAACACCAACGATTGTGCCTCTTAAAGTTAAAGAGGGGTGGATAAAGAAACTCTCTGGTGCGTCACTTCCTGACGTAAAGATCACCTTCTCTGTTGAAGGAAAGGTACGCCTGAAACGAAAGGGAACTATTCTCTGCACGCACTTCGGTATTTCAGGACCCACCATTCTAAACGTGGCAGGGGACGTGGCTGATCTTGCCTATGAGGGAACGGTAACCGCATCAATTGATCTCTACCCCGCGCTTGACCTCGGTATTCTTGATAAGCACATAACGGGGGTGTTTGATGCACACAAGAATAAGTTTCTTAAGAACGTGTTCAAAGAGATTGTGCCTGCCGGCACGTCAGACGTTCTCCTCTCGCTTGTTCCTGGTCTTGATGGGGAGAAGAAAGTGCATAGCGTAACCAAAGAAGAGCGTAGGGCAATTGCAGAGCTCCTCAAAAACCTGCCCCTTACCATTACCGGACTTATGGGATTTGAGAGGGCGGTGGTCGCTGACGGCGGACTTCTTCTCAACGAAGTTGATACTAAAACCATGCGTTCGCGCCTCTACCATAACCTCTACGTCACGGGAGACCTGCTCCACATTAATCGTCCTTCAGGTGGGTATTCACTTCAGCTGTGTTGGACCACGGGCTATGTAGCAGGCACGCACGCCTAAGTGTGTCAGAATATACCTATGGACCCGTATACCTTTACCCTAGAGACACTCAAGGAGGCTGGCGCGCTTCTCATGACTCTGCGCAAAGAGAAGTTTGAAACCCTCACCAAGGACGACAACCCGCGCGACATCGTGACCAGTGTTGATCTTGCTGTGAACGACTTCATCATTAGTCGCATACACGAGACATTCCCAGGCCACGCCATACACTCAGAAGAGTCCAACGTTGATATAACGCAAAGCCCCTACCTGTGGACCATTGATCCCATTGATGGCTCAGCAAACTTCTCCCGTGCCATTCCGCACTTTGCCGTGTGTTTGGGGTTACTTGAAAACGGCGTACCCGTTGTCGGTGGTGTATACAATCCGGTGACACGAGAACTCTTTAGTTTTAAAAAGGATGGTGGCGCCTTTCTAAACGGAGC
>CAZPVV010000007.1:0-16388 GCA_964590505.1 uncultured Candidatus Saccharibacteria bacterium
GGCCAAGGAAGTTGTCGTAGGCAAGGTTAAATGCCTGCAAACGTAGAGGCATGTCGCGCATCTCAGGCGTTGATGATGGAGAGACTTCTTCAAGGATAACGTCCAGAAGTGGAGTGAGGTCTTTGCGCTCGTCCGTGAGATTACGCATCGCAACACCTTCGCGACCAATGGCGTACACCACCTTAAAGTCAGCTTGCTCATCATTTGCACCAAGTTCAAGGAAGAGCTCCAGCACTTGTTCTTCGGCACGAGCAGGGTCAGCTGCTGGTTTATCAATCTTGTTCAATACCACGATAGGTTTAATACCGAGTTCAAGCGACTTCTTAAGTACGAAACGTGTCTGCGGCATAGGACCTTCCTGTGCGTCCACAACCAAAAGCACAGAGTCAATGGAGCGAAGCACACGCTCAACCTCAGATCCGAAGTCAGCGTGTCCTGGTGTATCAACGATGTTGATCTTCGTGTCTTTGTAGGTGACGGAGGTGTTCTTGGAGTAGATGGTGATACCACGCTCCTTTTCAAGCGTGTTGCTGTCCATAGAAACGTCTCCCACTGAAGCACCTGTCTGGCGCATGAGTGCGTCCGTCAAGGTTGTCTTGCCGTGGTCCACGTGCGCGATAATCGCAATGTTTCGGATGTCCATAAAATAAAAGAGGCCGCGGGGCCCGTTACGAAAGATAATACGACGTTTTAGTAGTTAACGCAAATACCGATTCACGTTCTGTACTTGTCCTTTATAGGATACGGAACAGTGTATTTGACCATTATTGTCGTGCAGATAATACAAACAGTCAGTACTATCAGGATTTAATACTGCTCGAATGGAATCAAGACTGGGGTTTGCGATGGGGTGCGGTGGTAGACCCACATACTTATACGTATTAAACGGTGACGTTATGTATTTGTCTTCTGACTTGGGGACTGGCCACCATCCATTCTCTTCACTTCCCCGTATGTACTGGAGCGTTGCATCAACCTGAAGCAACATGTTGCGATCAATACGATTCCATAGAATTGCCGCAACCAACTCCTTGTCATTCTTTGCTGCTTCTTTCTCAACAAGAGATGCAAGCGTCAATACATCAGTCCAGTCTTTACCCTGAAGGCTCGCTTCGTTTGCATAGGGCGCGAATACTTCTTGAAAACGGGCACGCATACGATCAGCGACTTCTTTAGGTGTTTGATCAGCACGAATGAGATACGTATCGGGATAGTACACGCCTTCGGTGAAGGATGTGGAGGGTGCGGTATAGATGGTGAGCCACGATTGTTTTTCCTCAAGAGACCATCCCAACTGCTCGGTGAGAATATCGGCAATCTGTTCCTTGCGCATACCCGGCGTGATCTTAATCCACGCAAAGGTTGGTGGACGAGCAAGGGTATCGGCAATAGTCCACACATCCATAGATGCAGACACCTGATATCCTCCTGGGCGAACCGACCGTCCATTCATCGCGGAAATAAACGCTACATCAAACGCATACTCACTACGAATATATCCTTGTTCCTTTAGCGCCCTCCCAACACTGGTAATAGGGGTATCAGGTTCAACCACAAACTCTCCCGTCTTGGCATACACATCAACAGGTCCAAAAAGGTGTGCGTACCCAAGGAGACCGCCGATAAGTAGGAGGACAAGGCCACCCACTATATAAGGAAGCTTTTTCCTTTTTTTTGGTTCTCCTGGGTTAGCGCTCATGTATGAAAACCAGTGTAACACCCGAAACGGCGTATCTATTGACTTATTGAGCAAAGTAGTGCACAATCTTTTGATGAAATGGCTAGGAACAGTAAGGTCCACACTTAGGCGGACCTGGGAAAAGGCGCGCACTCAAGCGATTGTGTTGTGGAAGAAGTACCGCGGACTTCCCCGCACATGGCAGATTGCTATTGCAGTAGCAGTAATTCTCCTTCTTATAGGACTCATCATGATGCTTTCTGGTGGCAAACAGGCAGAAGCGACCAATAATTTTCGTACAGTAACGCTTGCAAGCGTAGGAGCTCTCTCTGGGAACGGTGACTCGGTGAGTGTCATCGGTACCGTTCGTTCAGTATCCGAAGCAGATGTGCTCGCGCAATCAGGCGGCACCGTGCGCCAAGTGCACACACAGCTCGGCGCTCGCGTTCCTGCTGGTTTTGTTATTGCCGAGCTTGAGAACGCAAGTGAGCGTGCGGTCGTGCTTCAGGCACAAGGCTCCTACGAAGCAGCACTTGCTGCCCGCTCCATTACCCTGCTTCAAGCAGGTAACACCGTACAGTCGCTCGGTGAGGCTGAGTTAAATGCGCGTGATGCATATCGCAGTGCGTACACCACACTTGATAACGCGCTTGAAAACTATGTAGATCCACTTATGACAGGTGCTGATCGTATTGAAGGTATTGGTGGAGACCTCTCTGCCAAGCGATCAGAACTCGCTGGTGAAATGCGCATGTGGCGTTATGCCCTTGATACCGCAAGTACGGAGAAGCCTGAGCTACTCCTTGAGCGCGCAGAAACCACGACTCGTCACGCATCTGAGTTTCTTCAGTTGTTTGCACGTGCGGCAAATGCATCTGACTCGGGAGCAACCGTAACCCAGCGCGCAGGTGTTGCTACCGCTCGCGCAAGTGCCGATTCCCTTTTGAGTACCCTTTCTTCTGAACGTAGCTCATTGCGTTCAGCACAAACGGCAGCAAACGTAGCAGGTCAGCAGACAACGACCACATCAACGCAAACCGCAAGTGCAGACGCGAGCGTCAAACAGGCACTCGGCTCCCTTCGTCTTGCACAAGCGAGTCTAGAGAAAACCGTTGTACGGGCACCTATTGCAGGAACGATTAACTTCCTTCCCATTCGTGTAGGTGACTACGTTACGGCATACACACACGTTGCAACCGTTGCAAACAATGGATCTCTTGAAATCATTACGTACGTCTCAGAGGCTGACCGCGAACTTATCTCAGCTGGAGAAGAAGTGACGGTTGAGACTACGTACAAAGGTATCGTTACCTCTATTGCACCTGCCCTTGATCCACTCACCAAGCGCATTGAAGTGCGCATTGCCGTATCGGGCGAGACAGAACTGGTAAACGGGCAGTCAGTACGTATTGGTTTTGCAAACGTAACGACAACCGTTGAGAAACCTGCTGGTCCTCTCTTTCTTCCTCTTGCAACAGTAAAACTACGTAGCGACGATCGTATTGTCTTTACGGTTGATGCGGCAAACAAACTCGTTGCCGTGCCGGTTGAGATTGGTGAGGTGCGTGGAGATCGTATTGAAATACGAACCACTCTTCCACTTGATGCTCGCATTGTGACCGACGCACGCGGACTTGCTGAAGGCCAGCAAGTGAACGTGGCCGAGTAACATGATTTCTTTCTGGAAATTCTTCATAGATAAGCACCACTTTACGGTGCTTTTGATGATTGTTTTGGGTGCAGCAGGTATTTATGCTGCACTTGCGATACCTAAGGAATCATCTCCTGAGGTCCAGATTCCCATGGGCATTGTGACGACCGTACTCCCAGGCGCGAGTGCGGAAGATGTGGAAACACTTATCACCAACAAGATTGAAGATCGTGTTATTGGTCTTGAGCGTGTTTCGAAAGTTACCTCAACCTCAGGCGACGGCGTGTCCTCTATTACCGTTGAGTTTAATGCGCAAGCTGATATTGATTCTTCAATTCAACTTCTTAAAGATGAGGTTGATAAAGTGCAACCAGAGCTTCCTGCCGAAGCCGAAGATTCCACCGTCACTGACGTTAACTTTGCAGATCAACCAATTCTGATTGCATCTATCTCCGGAAACCTGGCGCCCGCTGAGCTCACGGCGCTTGGTGAGGTGGTGCAAAACGAAGTGGAACGTGTGCCGAGCGTATCAAGCGTCTCTCTGTCCGGTGTCCGTGCGCGCGAAGTACAGGTCATCGTTGAGCAATCAAAACTTCGTCAGTACAACCTTGCATTATCCGACATAACAAGCGCCATTCGTGCGTCTGGTGTGGCGACACCGCTTGGAAGCATCACGGTAAGTGGCGTGCAATATGCGGTACGCCTTGAAGCGGGTGCAACCGAGGCCAGTGACATTGCGAATGTTTCAATACCAGGCCCCGGTGGCGCAAGTCTTCGCGTACGGGATGTAGCAAACGTGGTGAATGGTCTTGAAAACCCGCGCACGTTCTCTCGTGTGTCGGTTGCAGGAGAGCCTTCAGAGCCCGCACTTACCCTTTCTGTATATAAGAGTCGCGGAGGAAACATTGTTGAGACTGGGCACGCCATCAAAGACCTTCTGAAGGAGCTTGAGCAAACAACACTTGCCGGAACCAAGACCGTTATTTCATACGACGCTTCCGAAGATGTGGCACACGACCTCTCTGAACTCTCTCGTGTCGGTCTTGAGACCATTGTGCTCGTGATGATAGTGCTTCTCCTTACGCTCGGCTGGCGTGAGTCGCTCGTTGCAGCGGCATCTGTTCCTCTTTCCTTCCTTATTGCATTCATTGGCCTCTGGGCTTCCGGCAACACCATCAATTTCATCTCACTCTTCTCGCTTATTCTGGCGATAGGTATTTTGGTTGATTCCGGCATTGTGGTTGTGGAGGCATTCCATACCCGTTTGGTTGAGTATGGCGACAAGTACAAAGCTGCGGTGGCCGCTATTAAAGAGTACGCATGGCCCCTTACCGCAGGAACATTCACCACCGTAGCGGTGTTCCTTCCACTCTTCTTCCTCTCTGGTATTGTCGGCAAGTTTATTGCGTCTATTCCCTATACCGTTATCTTTGTGCTCATCGCCTCTATCTTTGTCGCACTCGGACTTGTTCCGCTTCTTGCGATCTTCTTTGTGCGCAAAGGACTCTCTCAAATGGAAGAGCGTCAAGAGCGATACAACGAACGCGCAAAGCGTTGGTATGAAGCATTCTTGCGCGACATGCTTGGTGACCGAAAGAAGGAGAACAAATTTCTCATACTGATGGGTGTGTTGTTTGTGGTAGCCCTTTCACTTCCCGCTATTGGTCTGGTGAAAGTAGTGTTCTTCCCAACGGACGATGTTGAGTTCCTCTACGCATCTATTGAAAAGCCTCAAGGTACCGAACTTGCTGACACAGACCTTTCCGTTCGTGAAGTGGAAGAGCTTATCTACGGCGATCCACGCATTGAGTCATTTGTAACTGAAGTGGGTACCGGAAGCGCGTTTAGTGGTACAAGTCTCTCGGGAAGCAAGTTCGCAAACATTACGCTTAACCTGGTACCCAAAAGTGAGCGCAAGGAATCAAGCGATGAGATCATGGCTGACTTGCGTTCAAAACTTTCCGCTGTCACGTCAGCAATCGTGACGGTGTCGTCCCCTGACGGCGGACCTCCTACAGGAAAGGCCATTTCCGTAACATTCTCAGGTGACGACCTCGGCGCACTCACAAAAAGCGTTGAAGACGCAGCACAAGTCCTTTCTAGCGTTCCCGGAACAGCGAACGTGACAGCGAGCTCAAAAGATGACAGCGCTGAGTTTAAAATTACCCTTGATGGAGCGCGAGCGAGTGAGCTTGGTGTGTCTCCAGTAGTGGTTGCAGACGCACTACGCACCGCGCTTTATGGAGCAAAAGCGACCGACATACGTACAGGGTCTGATGACATTGAAGTGCGCGTCAAACTAGACCTCAATCAAGATTATGTGGAGCCAAACGAGACCACACACGTGTCCATTGATGCGATTCGTGAACTCACCGTGTCTGGTGCACGCGGTCCTGTTCCCCTCTCCTCTATTGCAACCATTACCTATGAACAGGCAAACACGGCCATCCGTCACAAGGATGGTACACGCACCGCAACACTTGAAGCAGACGCAGCACCCGGAGCAAATCCTATTGTGATTGCATCAGCGTTTGAGAAAGAAATGGCTAATGTTGCACTACCCGCAGGTGTTTCCATGAAGGTGGGTGGTGAGACGGAGGATGTGAACCAATCCTTCACCGAGATGTTGCTTGCACTCATTGCGGGAGCTGCGCTTATGCTCGCAATCCTAGTGCTTGAGTTTAACTCGTTCCGTCAATCATTTTATTTGCTTCTTATTATTCCTCTGTCACTTATTGGTGTGATGACGGGTCTTGCAATAACCCAGTCGCCTCTTTCGTTCCCTTCAATGCTTGGTGTTATCGCGCTTGCGGGAGTGATCATTAACCACGCCATTATTTTGATGGATTCCATTGCCCGTATTGGAAAAGCGCATCCGGGTATTACGCTCACCGATGTGGTCGTTGAAGCGTCTGCGTCACGACTTCGCCCTATTGTGCTCACGACCATCACAACCGTCGTAGGAATGATTCCTTTGTCCTTTGTCTCAGCACTATGGGGGCCGCTCGCATTTGCGATTATGTTCGGTCTTGCCTTCTCCCTCATTCTGACGCTTGTCTTGGTGCCCGTCATTTACCACCGCTGGCCAGGAAAGAAGATCAGAGAGCAGTATGCGCAGCACGAGAATCCTTCTTTGCTACAACCCTTGAATTAAGGTATAACGCGTGCGGGTGAATCTTTCGTTTCGTATGCATACGCATACGTCTATAGACTACAGAAAGGCTGCAAAATGGATTCGATTGGGGAAAAATGGATGAAGCGAGGGAATAGTTGTGGTGCTCTTTGGGTCCACGACGACAACCCGCTTCGCCCGCATGTGATTCTGAACGCGGGCGAACACAGTAGCGGCTTTTTCAATGGAGGTATGGTCTGCAAAGACCCTTGTCTCCTTGATATGGCCGCGTCTGATCTGAGGCGCGTGTTGCTCGCTGAGATGGGAGTAATACCATTCGTCACCATGGTGACGGGGCCCGGCATGGGCGCCATCACCTGGGCGCACGATGTCGCGCGTCATTTCAACTGCGCTACGGCCTATACCACCAAGCACAAGAGCGACATCGACGGCAGTACATCGATGATCTTTGACCGCTGGGGCCCTGAGCCGGAAGACATCGTCTTTCCGGTTGAGGACACCATCACCACCGGCAAGAGCGTTGAAGCCATGTTGGACGCGGTCGCTAGCCGCGACGCGTCAACTATTCCCTTCGTGGGTGCGATCGTGAACCGTTCCGGCCTCAGTGAGGTTCGGGGCCACAAGATCATCGCGCTTATCAGTCATCCGATGCCCAAGTGGCAGCCGGCTGATTGTCCACTCTGCGCACAAGGCTCTGAAGCCATTCCGGCCAAGGGTGAAGCCAACTGGGCGCGATTGAACGCCACATACTAGAGGAGGTTATTGTGAACTACACACCAAACCAGCGACTCATCGTCGCTCTCGATCCCACAAAAGAGGATCTGGACGATGAATCCGTGCGTGACTACGTCATGCGCGTTGCTGAAGAGCTCGCTCCCACCGGCGTTACGTTGAAGTTGAATACGCTTTTACGGGTTGGTGGGTACAGCCTCATCACCGAGGTGAAGAGCTTTGAGCTTTCGGTCTTCGCTGATCTCAAGCTCTACGACATCGACCAGACGCTGCACAACGACGGCGAGTTCCTGAACGAGTATGAGCCGGAACTCCTGACGGCCAGTTCCGGAGCAGGAACACTAGCCTTTGAGCGTCTGTACATGGCGCTTGAAAAAACGCATCTGCTGGCTGTGCTCGTTCTCACCACGACTACCGAGGCCGAAGTGCAGGCCGAATGTGGAGCCAGTATGACCATCCGTCGTCTGATGCTCCTGCGAGCAAAGAAGGTGGAGGGATTCTGCGACGGCTTCATCTGCGCTCCCAAGGATCTTCCGTTCATGCGGGGCACCTACGGCGACGAGTACCAGTACGTGACGCCTGGGGTGCGCCCTGCGGGCCTTGAGGTCGCCGGCGACGATCAGAATCCTGACCGCACCGACACACCTGCAGGCGCCATCAAGGCCGGCGCGACCAGAATCGTGGTCGGGCGCCCGATTACCAAGGCGGAAAACCGTCTGGATGCTACCAACCGCATCATCGATGAGATCGCTTCGGCGATCTAAGCGCTACAACTTTCTGTGTGTTTGGAAACAGGGCTCGCGTACGCGCGAGCCCTTTTCTTATTCACTCGTCACTCCATCAAAGTGCTCTTCTGAACTTTCAGCTTCTGCTTTTGTTTTGTGTATCGTTTTATCCTTGTGGTGTGGTGGTGCGTAGAGCGTGTAGAGCTTCATAGGATGCTCGAGAGAAAGATTAACCACATTGTGTTCTACTCCCTGAGGTACCACGATGACCGAGCCATCGGTAAGCGGATGCTCCACATCGTTAAGAATTGCTTTTCCTTCTCCTGCCTCAACGCGTATGAATTGATCAACATCCGTATGCGTCTCCATACCGATATCCTCTCCTGGTTTTAGACTCATCACGACCAGTTGCATACGATCATCGGTATAGAGCACCTCCCGAAAGAATTCGTTGCGCAAACTTGCTTCTTCAATGTTGGTGACAAATCCGTTCATAGTCTATTTGAAAATAATGAGTAACGCTCCAGCTACCGTGAGCACAATACCAAGCACACTCTTAAGCGTTAATGATTCTCCAAGGAACAGTGCAGCGAACACAATAACCATAACGACACTAAACTTATCAATCACAGCAACCGCGCCAGCCGGGCCCGTGCGCAGTGCAATGAAGTACAGAAGCCACGAGAACGCTCCCGCAAGCGCTGACAACAGAATAAAGAGCCACGCTTTCCCGCTCATGGATGCTATAGAGAGACCTTCAAACTTGCGGAAGAGAAAGCCTGCAATGATAAGGATCACCGCCATGAACACGGCCCGAATAATGGTGGCTAGTGTTGGATCAACGTCTTTAAGACCAACTTTGGCGAATATCGCAACGAGAGCGGCCGTTACCGCTGACCCTGCTGCATAGATCATCCACATACTAAAAGTATACGCTACATCTTTCGGCTATCGTACGCCCAGTGCAAAACTGCCTGACGCTGACGGGGTCTGCAGGTGTAGTCGTGGGGGCGACAGTTTTTCTTAATTTGTGAGAGGTGGCGGCGCATATTCACCCAGCGCTTTATTTGTCGATCATCTTCAGCAGGTATACGACGTCCCATGTAGTACCTGCAGTACCACTGGAACCATCCTCGTGGATCCTCTTTGTATATCCATCCTTTGCGAATCCATACGGAGAGCGGTTGTGAGGCACCCACACCAAAGAAGTTAAGCTTCGGGTTTGATTTTGAGGGAGAGAGTTTCGCGTGTGTAAACCACTTATCCGGAAACTCTCCCCTTCCATCAGTCATATACTTGCCACCAAATACGCCAAGCTCAAGCATTTCTTGTGGCGTAAGTTCTGGTTTAAAGCGTGGGTCAAAGTTCTTTCCGACCGGTTCGGTGCGCTCATACCGATACCCTGTTTGCATCAAGTCGTTAACGACAACTTCCATATACCTAATTCAGAAATACAATTGATGCGTTAAGGTACGTCGCGAACGTGACCCAGAACAAATACGGAACGAGAAGCAGTCCAGCAAGCTTGCTGATGCGAGAGAAGAGTAGGGCGAGCACCACAATCATGGCCCACAGGAGTGCAATGATGGCGAGTGCCATGTCGGGGTTCTGTCCGCCAAAGAACACGAGCGACCACGAGAGGTTCACGAGCAGATGCACCGCATAGAGACCCAGTGCTTTATGTGCAAGACTCTTGTTTACATTTCTATTCTTGAATATCAGGTAGGACGCGCACCCCATAAGTACATAAAGCAGCGTCCACACTGGTGCGAAGATCCAGGATGGTGGATTGAGGAAGGGCTTCACGAGTCCCGCATACCAACCCGGTATCTGAGGCGTCGTAAAGAGAGATCCCGCAAATCCAGCAATAAGGGGAAGAGCGATGGCGAGCGCGAGTATAAGTTTTGATCGCATATATTAGATTACTTCAATAGGATAAACGTCTAGAGCTGGTTCTTCATACGGATGTACGCGACGTATCGCCTCCAATACTTCTGGGAGCTTTTCTTCGCTACACACCGTCTCAATTCTCTCTTCCTGAACTTCGTCCAACACGCCCACCGCGCCAATATAAGGATTGGCTCCTTCTCCTGGAAGGAACCTGCCAATACCTTTAGAAGAAAAGGTGCAAAAGCTGTAGTTCCTTATCACGCCCGCTCCAGCCTCTCCAAGGGCAGTGCGCATCTGCTCTGCATTTGATTCGGGAACAAACACCACAACTTTGTATCGTTTGCTCATGCTAGGACAACCATCCAAACCCGAACGCACAGAGATACAGTCCAACAACGAGCGAGAGAATGCCTCCAAACATATACCACGCACGCACATTCAAACTCTTTATCATGTGTTCTACCATTTTATCTTTAGCAATCATGTAGAATCCTCCTTCAAGGAGCAACATCCATCCGAACAAGGAGACGATGGACGCTGCTGCACTGGTCCAGATGTTATGGGAGAGGACAAGGAAGAGTCCTGCAACAAGTTCAATCATTCCCACAATCAGTCGTATGAGGGGGTCGTGCACGAAGTTGCCGAGTATAGGTGCAAAGTATGCACGCTTAGTCCACATAGCCACACCACCAACAAGCAGACAAATACCAAATACCTTTGAGAGAAGAATAGTAAGTTCCATAAACAATGGATTAGGGGTACCTATACAGTATAAACGCCAAAACCCCGGTATACGCCGGGGTTTTGGATAGCACCAGGGATGTGACTATTTCTTCATCTTTTTATCCAGAGACCATTTGCCGGGTCCCGTGATCATGAGGGAGACACAGGACGCAAGGATAAGGAGAATGAATTCGTAACCAGGGAGGAAGAAGCCTGCTTTGAGGTGCACGGTGACCAGAGCCACGAGCGCAACGAACGCAAGGATCTTTGCTACCCAGTGCGTAAACGCGCCAAGGATGAGCAAGATACCGCCACCAAGCTCTGCCGCAATGAGGATGACCGCAAAGAGCTCGGGAGCTGGGAATCCAAGGCTCGTCAACATACCTGAGACGCCAGGAACTCCACCCTGCAATTTCTGCCAGCCATGCATGGCGAAGATAAGACCGGTAACAACGCGGAGGAACAAAGGCGCAAGATCGCGCATCTTCTCTCCACACGCACACGCTAGAATATTCTTCATAGAGATATTAGATCTGGGTTACTACCCTTCTATTGTAGCCCTGTATGAAATCTACAACCTGTGGACTGTGGACTAGAGTGGCGTTACCGCGGTAACGCGGATAATGCCTTCAATAGCGTATCGGGACCATTGCTCGCTACTCAAGTTCTCCACCGGCACAAACGTTCCTTCAACAGAAATCTTTCCTTCCATTGGAAGATTCGTGCTTTTACCCAGAGACTCTAGAGCAGCCAGATCAAGTGCATAAAACACACCGTCTTCGGTCTTAAGTCCAAACGCACATTCCATCGTTTGCGGGCCTTCTGTGTTCTTGTGCGGGAGACACGTTGCCTCACCTATAACGGTACGTCGCTCTGAAAGCGCCGTATAGGTTCCTTTGGTTGCTTCCCGAATAAGCCAGTTACCCTCCCGATCTTCAAGGGTCAGAGCGACGGGGTAAATTGCCACCGCTCCAATGTCGGCATTTCCAACCTCAACTACGCTGCCCAGCGCCGTGTATGATCCATCGGGATTTCGAGACACCATACCAAGCTCAATACGCTCAGGCCACGGACTTGAAACAGTACGTCCAAGTGCGGTCTCAGGATTTGTAGACCATGCATCAATAAGTTCGGGTGTGACAAACGATCCGTACACCCTTTTTAAGGTGTCACTGCGGGTTGGTTCCTCAGCGGTAAGGGAGACATTGCGTAATTCGTTTCCAAACGCAACAACCTTTTGTGATACCACCCCTGTCGCATCAACACCGCCTGAAGGGTACGCGTTCAATAGCCACCATCCACCAGTTCCAACAAGCACCAGCACCGCGACACTTGCAATGACTCGGTGAAGCTCAGTGACAGACAGGTCTTTCATAGAAAAAGTATAGCTTGTGCAGGGAGGCACAACTATCCTCTACTGTATAACTCTACGCGTGGTTCTCAGACTTCTTGGAGGCGTGTGGAATACGCGGAACAACAAGTGAAATCACGCCCGCGATGGTGGCAATGAGGTAGTAGCCGAATCCGATAGACATACCAATAGCTGCAGCAAACCAGAGACTTGCTGCGGTGGTGAGGTTTTTGACCGTCACCCCTTCGCGAAGAATAAGTCCGGCACACAAAAACCCAATGCCCGAGACCACTTGGGCTGCAATGCGGGACGCTGCGGTTGGTTCTGCAACTACCGAGAGCGTGGTAAAGAGCATGGAACCTGCAATAACAAGTATGTGGGTGCTAATGCCCGCATCCTTTCCACGCGACTCACGTTCAGCGCCAATGGCGTACCCTATCGCAACACTGAGTACCATCCCACCAATAAACTGCATTTCAAGCAGACTAATTGCTCCCTGAAAGAGGTTTGGGTCAATCATATGGATAGGAGTATAGCACCGAGAATAGGTCTACTTTGACGCTATAAGAAAAGTACCATTATCAAGTTCAGCAGTGGTTGAGGCGTGCACCCCATAAATAAAATCTTTTGCAGGGAACCAACCTTTCTTTTGTGCACTCGGAAGCGGGTTGGTAATCTCAACCAATTCGTTATCATATCCACTCACTACCACAAAGTGATATCCTCCCTCTTTACTTCCCAATGCTCGAGCATACATAAGCGCAATGATGGGATTTCCTGCATCAATTGCATCCTTTACATGGTCAAAGGTAGGGATCTCTAACGTTACTTCCCCTCCTTCCTCTATAAACGAATTTATAGGCTCAAATTGAGGCTCTTCTCCAGCAACCTTCTTTTCGCGTCGTGCCTGAATTACAGACAGAAGTTCCTCCTTTGTTTGTATGTTTGCAGTAGTGTCCGGAGAGAACAGCTTTGGTTGAGCAGTTATCACGGTCGCTTTTAACCCTTCGTGCAAGAGTATAGTGCCGTTTTCATATGCACTTGTTCCATTTTTGCCATACTTGAGCATTTCTCTAAGTGCGCCAAGTTCTCTTTTTATTCCGTAGTATTCAAGAACCATTTGTATACACGCAGGACCGCAATCAAGCGAATCGTCGTCCTGAAAGCGCTGCGGAATGGGAAGTTGCTTCATACGGCAATAATAGCAAGGTCAGCAAGTTTCTAGTTTTGTCCCTAAGCACACCCTACCCCGCAAAGAACGCTCCCAAAAGGTATGGCCAGAGTATGAGTGCAAGTGCTCCTTTCCAGAACGTAAGGTGCAGGAAGCCAATAGTGAAGAGCCAACCTGCAAACCAGAAACCTCCCAGAGTGCTGTGATGTTCTACTTTTATTTTGTGCATGTATTCAGTATACCAACTACCACGCCAGCTGTTTTCCTTTAAACCAGAAGTTTCCTGTTTCTGGTGTGGACACGGCAAAGGTAGCAATGTCTTCCCCTGCTTCCTCGGGAGACAGATCAGCATCCGGACCTCCCATAGCGGTGCGCACCCATCCAGGATGTACGGAAGACACGATGACATGTTCGTCCTTCAAACGCATCGCAAGCGTGCGCATATACATATTGAGCGCTGCTTTAGATATTTTGTATGCAGGATAGTGCCCAGGATAATGGCTTTGAAGATGTCCCGTTCGGTCTAGGGATCCTGCCGTGGAAGAAATGAATATGATGTGTGCACGAGGGGCAAGGCACGGAACAAGGCGTTCAGTGAAGTCAGCCGTACCAATGAGATTCACCTCAAGCGTTGCGCGGAGCTTCTCGGGAACAAGTGTCGTGTCGCCCTCGTCTAGAAGAACACCAGCGTTATTGATGAGAATATTTAGTGGCGTGTCCTTTTCTGTTATCTCCCGCACGCATGTTTCAACACTTTGCGGCTCCGAAAGATCAAGCGCAAAGACCGTGAGATTCTCGTGCGCGTAGTCTGCAGTTCCCGACTGCGACGTTCCAAATACGCAAAACCCTTTGTTAAGAAATGTAAGTGCTGTGGCTCTTCCAATACCACAATTGATGCCGGTGATAAGGACGGTTTTCATGATTGAATTATATTTTCAGAACAAGAACCACGATGAAAAAGGCAACCACTATCGCAATAAGTGCAAAGCCAGTAGCAAGTACGTTAAACCAATACCAGAACGGGTGGTTTGCTTTTGAAATCTCAAATCCATGTTTGCCCAGAAGGGACTGTGTACTTAGTGCTTTCCAGAGCGTAAACGCCATAAGCGCTCCGACACCAGCAAGCAAAAGGAGTAAAAAGGTGTTGATCATCTCCATTAGTATACCTCTGCAACTACACGAACCGGTGCACCATCAATTTGAAGCTTTATAGGAAACGCGTGTACTCTAAACTCCTTCCCTGCAAGTGCACCAAGGTTCGTGAGGTTTTCAATGATAAGCACTTCATTCTCTAAAAGTATCTTGTGTACAGGAAACGGTGGGTAGTCAACGCTACACGTATCAACGCCAACCATTTTAACTTTCTTGGCGACAAGAAGCCGGGCAATGTCTTCAGGAATGGCCGGATACGTCTCAAAGTATGTAGGGCTCTGATATTGCTCACTCATCCCTGTATGGAAGAGAACAATGTCACCTTCATTGATGTTAGCGTTCTCTATATCAAACCCTTCATGAGCGCTTATATATACGCCACGACCAGAGAATGTCTCTATAGGAAACTGATTGAGGTTTTTCCCACCTTTAACCATGTGTGACGGAGCATCTATATGCGTTCCTACATGCGTACCCATACACACCACATGATCTTGAAATCCCGCCCCTTCATGTGTACCTGCAGGAGTAATCTTTGTAGTCGGGTCCCCTGGATACACGGGTGTCTGTTCGTTTAGGTCAACCGAGAGGTCTATGAGCATACAAATATTGTACCCTTAACGCTTCTCCCCTTTTTGAATCGCCCACTGCGAAGAGAGGGACTTCACATAGTTGTCAATTTCTTTCCGCGACTTCAAAGTCACTGCTTCAACTTCATAACTTTCAATTAATTCTTCTATCTTTGTTTTCTTTCTTAAATCACGACTTACTATTTCCAGAAAGAAACTCAGGTCGCCCCAAAATGTCATCCCATCGTGCCTTTGTTTCCGATGCACGGTTCGCTCCGCATGATTAAGAAGTCGGCGCCATAGTGGAATGTCTAGAAAGACAATGGTATCTGCTTTGGCTGCTATTTCTGGCTGAATAAGGCGATATACCCCATCAGATACCCACGAAGTTTGTTCTATCGCTTCAAGTACCTTTTCCCTCACGTATGCATGTGCCTTTTCAGGGTCAGGTGTAGTTCGGCTATTATGTCCCCCTCCTGCTTCAAGCCAGAACTGATCAATATGTATATAGGGAACATGCAACTTCTCAGCAATCCGTCGCGCCAGAGTAGATTTGCCACTTCCAGGAAGGCCGAGAATTGTTATACGCATTCGTAGATTATGTCACGAAAGTAACGAGCGACCTGACTCAGTTAAGTACATACCCGAGTGAGACATCATACCGGAAATAGCAGTCGGCACCCCAGGTACGAGGCAATTATATGAACTTAATCGAGAAGCTATACATCCCCATCGCACATACTCCGTCTAGCGTTCCTTGCGCTTGCAATGCGGACACTTCAACTTCGGTGACACCAGTAGCGTCTAAGTTCTTTCTAAAGCTGAGACTTGGAATAGTAACTGCTGCTGAACAATCATAGGTGCCATCCGTTTTCATCCGAATAACAGTAGGTACACCCGCCTTGGCCGTGGTGAGCTTTGGAGAATAGCCACCCTTAACATCTATCTCAATGACTTGCTTTTCCCCCTCCATTGAAACGTTCAGCACGCCCTCAGCGGTGGTGTCCAGCTTCTGACCCAGGGCTGCTGCCCCGCCAATGATGATGACCGCCAAAAGTAGAGAGACAACGAGCGGTGACTTCTTCATATAAGCAGTATGCGTTACAGGCTAAAGAGTGGAGGAATGAGACCTACTGCGATCAAGCTACTCATGAGATTAAACAGCCCAAAGAAGATCACCACGAGCCCAGCAGTCTTATAGAACACGCCCGTCTGCATCTTCTTCATACTAAGTGAGCTGAAAGAAAGAAGTGCGAGAACAGGAAGTGTTCCGAGCGCAAAGACCGTCATGGTAAGTGCACCCTCAAGGAAACTGCCAGTGGTAAGACTGTACAGTTGCATTGACTGCGTGAAGCCACACGGAAGAATAAACGTTGCCGCTCCAATAAGAAGTGGGGTGAGCGTAGTGTTTGCCCCCCTAAGACTTTTTACCCGCTTGGTAAGTGAAGCAGGAAGTGTCGGAAGAAGCTTCTTTGTCCACGGAAATATATCCAGAAGATTTAGACCGAGTATAAGGAGAATTATCGCAACAACAAAACTAAGAACGAACGTTCCCGTGCCGCCGAGTTGAAATGCAGAGCCCGCAAATCCTATAACACCACCTAGAATAAAGA
>CAZPVV010000008.1:0-15755 GCA_964590505.1 uncultured Candidatus Saccharibacteria bacterium
ATGGCTGTCGTCGCCGGCATCCTGACAACGTCGGGCATCGTCGGCCACTACGCCGGCTCCCGTCCGCTTCCGGATCCGTTCGATCGCGAGCGTCGCCGCTTCGGCCGTCAACCCGCGTAAGGCTTATCCAATCGGCCTCAAAGATTGGGAACCCCCGCACAGCGATGATGCCGGGGGTTTTGTTATTTCAAAGCCTCATGTTTCATCCAAATACCAACCAGCTATTCAGCTCCAGCACTATCTGGTTCCAATTCGCACTAATGTGGGACATGAATTGTTTGCTAAACTGGAACCATGCTTCACACAAGAGTTCTTGATGCCATTGCGCACCCGATAGTCATGGGCTTTGTTTGGCTTATCGTTTTATTTATTCCGCTAGTGAGTGTTTTTGCGTATCTCAATCTATACGGCTTAATACGACTGTACGACCTTCTAATTCCCGGGGTCTTCATGGCTAACTCCGGGCACCATATAGCCATAGCTTTTATTTTCGTTGAATTTGGCACATTTCAGGGAGTGCTATTCCATTGGAGCCTGTTCTTCTGGATAGGAATACTTATACAGATTGTTCGATATGCTCTCAAAAAATCCCGAGTGGGGTTTCTTGTCGCGTATGCATACTTGCTGGCCATCGTATTGGTCACAGGTATATTGTTCGCGGTGAATGTCATAGCTATTAATTATTTCAGAACCACAGATCGCGCAGTATCTGATACAAGAAATGCCGAACAGGCAGTAAAGCTTGCGACGCCTACGGCTACGCACTTTGTGTGCTCTGAGAATGCCACGCTTGACATAATGCCCAACGGAAGCGTTTCCGAAAATAGGACCGAGCAACACGGCAATGGCGTCGCACATTTTGGCACGATCATCGGCCGCATCAATCGCGAGACCGGAGTGTTTACCTTGACTACCGAAAAGTATTACACAGCAAGTACTACTGACCGAATAAGAAGCAACTTACGCGACTGCAAGAATGTAGATAGCAAGACCGTGCTTGACCTATATCCTGAGTATCCGGCGGGGGTCGAGTAATAGTGTCTGGCGTCGGGCTTCTTCACTCTCTAAGGAACGCCACTGGATCAAACAACTATTGGGTTCAGCAATACCTGATTCCAATTCTCACGAGTGCGGATCACCAATCAAGTCTTCGCGCTTTTAGACCAATAAAATCGTATGACTCTTCCCCGACGAGTACCGGTATGAATCCGTGTGCATGTTCAACAAAATTTATGTAATCCCCGGGCTCCGTTATGCGTTCATATACTTCATAGACCGTAAGTGGTACAGACTCTCCCGACACTAGGTGCTCAATAACACGCCGTGTCATTTCATAACTTTCTTGTGTGTCGTAACCGGACAGTTCAACAGAAATGCCGTCTCGGTGGTTAATAAGTGCGTGACCCTCCTTAATGTTATGACTCATAAGGACTGTTTTGGACAAACCTGTCCTTGCAGCTAGAGGAAGCATTTCTGCTGAAACTAGAATTGTGAAAGGATCAGTGACGGCAGACGTTGTATGGAAATCAACAACAACTGCTTCCGGTGATATCTCCTTCAGAATCTCTTGTGCACGAAGATGTTCGTAGCCAGTGAAGTTTGTTCCAAAACTAGCGTTTAAGTCGGTGTCTGTGTACCTAGCATTCTTTTCATACGCAATAGGGTTGCCAAGTAGAAAATCAATATTCATGTCGCGCAACGCACGGACAGGAGCTTTCTCATTTCCGTGTAGTCCAGCAACAAATCGTATCTGTCTTCCCTCAAACTCCATTACCGCATCTTACTGCTCTTCTGGAGATTCGTCAGTTAGCGCTTTCATACTAAATAAAACAACAGAAGAGGGCAGGACTTACGTCCCACCCTCAGTCTTACTAAAGACGAAAGAGTATTGTCCCGTTCCAGGATCAAGTGCCGCGAGCACTTGGGGAGTGGTCGGGTGTGCTTTTGTTTGCGCTCGCCTCTTTCGGGCGAACTGACTTCGGTCACTACCGATCTTTCCGACAGCCGCCTTGTACGCGTCGTAGCGGAGAGCTTCTGATTTATCCCGCTCACGAAGTCTGAGTTGAAGCGCGCCAAAACGCGCAATGTCCCAGTGTTCGCGACGAACGTATCGTTCTCCCGCGTCGTTGGCGACCGTGCGCAACATGTCGCGATCTAGCGTGACACCATACTTCTCTCGTACGTAGGTGATTGCCGTGTCCAACTCGTGGTCGGACACGTGTCTGTATCCGCCGGACATAGCTGTTCTCCTCTATACGTCCGCACTAATTGTATAACGTGTCTGCTACAATTATTTTTGTATACAGGCGTGCACGTCCGCTTCGCGCTTTGTGTGCATCTCTATTTTCTATGCGCATTGATGACGCAACACTTACGAAAGTCCTACTTGCCGGCAAGTATGTTTCAGCACGCGATATCAAAAAGGCAGAGACGTATGCTGCAGAACATCGCTCTTCAATAAGCCAGTATTTGCTTGACGAAAAAGTTGTTACCAAGGAAATCATTGGACAAGCGATTGCTGAAACGCTCGGACTTCCCTACTTTGATCTTGCGAAAAACGAACCCAAGAAAGATCAAATTCTTACCATCCCTGAGAATGTCGGTCGCCGGTATCGTGTGGTGTTCATAAAGAAAGAAGGCAAGAAGACATTAGTTGCTACCGACGACCCCAACCAAGACGGTTTTCTTGAGGCTGTGCAGAAACTTTTCCCCAAGCAACAAATCGTTCAGTACTTCTCCCACCCAGACGATATTGACGCGGGATTCATCCACTACGCCAAGTCTCTTGATAGTCAGTTCTCAAAAATCATAGAGGGAGAGGATCGCATTGCGCCCGTGGTGCTTGATCATATTTTTGTTGACGCTGCCATCTTCCATGCGTCTGATATTCACTTTGAGCCTCAGGGCTCAGAGGTATTGGTGCGTTTCCGCATTGACGGTGTGCTTCGGGATGTCGCACGTCTCCCTAAAAAGCATTACGAAAACGTGCTGAACCGCATCAAGGTTCAGAGCGGTATTCGTATTGACGAGCACTTCGCAGCCCAAGACGGCTCCATGCACTTTGAGAACGACTCCATATCTATGGATTTGCGTACCTCAATTGTGCCCACCGTTGAAGGTGAGAAGACGGTGCTTCGTGCCCTCACCTCCTACGTCCAAGCACTCAATCTTCACGACCTTGGTCTCTCACCCCGTCATCAGGAAATACTAGAAGAGATTGCAAGCAAGCCGTTCGGCATGATTGTGGTATCGGGGCCCACCGGAGCCGGAAAAACCACCACACTCTATTCTCTTTTGAAGCTTCTTAACAAGCCGGATGTAAACATAACGACGATTGAGGACCCGGTTGAATACCGCACTCCAGGTATTAACCAAATCCAGGTGAATGCGGTAACCAACCTTACCTTTGCTCGTGGTCTGCGCTCTATTGTTCGCCAGGACCCGGACATTATTCTGGTGGGAGAAATTCGCGACTCAGAGACTGCCGAGATTGCGGTGAACGCAGCACTCACCGGACACCTCCTCCTTTCCACATTCCACTCAAACGATGCAGCGACTGCCATTCCCCGTCTTCTTGATATGGGTATTGAGCCGTTTCTCTTGGCTTCAACACTTGAACTCATTGTGGCGCAACGTCTGGTCCGCAAGATTTGTGAGAAGTGCAAGAGAAGCGGCACCTTTACGGCAAGTGACCTTATAAAGGTGAACAAGCGCCTGGCTCCGTACTTCAGTGGCTCCGTTACCCTCTATGAAGGATCAGGTTGTGAGGCGTGTGGGTACTCAGGATTCAAGGGACGCAGTGCCATTTTTGAGTTTGTCGTCGTGACTCCTGAAATACAGAACGTGGTTCTCAAGAACCCATCCGCTAAAGAAATAGCAGCACTCGCATACACGGACGGGAATCCCACACTCTTTGAAGACGGTATTGAACGGGTGAAGGCAGGCACGACTACTTTGGACGAGCTTCTTCGTGTTGCTGAACCGCCTGATCTTGTGTAGCTATGCACAGTCCGCTTCTCAAGCGTCTTTCAAACAAACTCTCGCTCATAGGCGTTAGCCACGACCGCGACTATTTCATTGAGAACATGGGCGTGCTCATTGGCTCGGGTATGCCCATCCTTGAGGCGATTGATGCCATACGCGAGGAACTACGTTCGCGCGCAATGCAGAACTTAGTTAACGAGATGCGTGCAGATATTGAAGCGGGAGTCGCCTTCTCTACTGCACTTGAACGAAGCGGTATCTTCTCACACCACGCAATCTCACTAGTACGCATTGGAGAAGCATCGGGACGATTGACCGAGAACTTGAAAATTGTTGCTGAAGAGCAGGAACGGGAACGCACCCTCTCCTCTAAACTTCGCTCAGCAATGATGTACCCCTTGTTTGTTCTTGGCGTGACGCTCACGGTTGGTATTGGTATCGCATGGTTCATCCTGCCGAAGCTTTCCACCATCTTCACGCAACTGGATATTGAGCTTCCACTTATCACACGTCTTTTGATTGGCGCCGGCACATTCCTCACTCTTCATGGCGCAGTCGCCATTCCCCTTTTTGTATTGTTCTTAAGTGCGCTCTTCTTGGTGGTATTTGTCATTCCGGGTACCAAAAGAATTGGCGAGGAATTCCTTCTCTCGGCTCCTGGTATTGGAAGACTCGTTCGTGAAATTGAACTTGCGCGTTTTGGATACTTGCTCGGCACCCTGCTGAATGCTGGTGTGCCCATTGTGTTATCGCTTCAATCGTTAGCCGCATCTGCCTCCTTCACCGCATATCGCAACTTCTTTACACACGTAGCGACATCCATTGATGACGGATTCTCTTTCAGAGAGAGTTTTGATAGGTACCCACACACCAGACGCCTCATTCCAACACCCGTCGCGCAACTAGTGGTTGCGGCCGAGCGGTCAGGTTCTTTGGCTGAGACCTTTCGCAAGATCGGGGAGCAGTATGACGAACGTACCGAAACAACAACCAAAGATCTGGCTGTTATGTTGGAACCTATTCTGCTCGTGATTGTGTGGCTTGGCGTTGTTGGCGTCGCCGTTGCCGTTATCCTTCCTATATATAGTTTGCAAGGCCAGCTCGCCAAACAACAGTCTTCAACAATTCCGCAGACCGAGTACGTTGCCCCACCTTCTTTGTTTGTCCAAACCATTGCAACGAGTACTGAAATAGCAGTATTTGCGAACCGCGATAGTGAAGGAGACGTTATTGCAACACTTACGTCTGAAACAACGTATGAATATTTGGAGCACACCGATGAGTGGTACCAAGTAGTTGTGTGTGAGCCAACTGGAGTATGTGACCCACTCATCATTGGATGGGTTCCGGAAGACTATGTATCGGAGACTCCCTAATCCCCGTGGGCTCTCGCTCATAGAAATGATTCTGGTGGTGGCTCTAATGGCGCTCCTTGGATCTATTTCCCTTGGTGCGTATAGAGGATTGTCGTTTCAGACTGAAGTAGATGCAGCGTCTCATGAGTACGCTCAGTCACTGCGCAAAGCACATGCGCTCGCACGCAGTATGGCAAGTGACACCACGTGGGGCGTGCGTGTTGAAAATGACCGCATTATCGTCTTCCAAGGCACGAGCTACGCTACCCGTCAACAAAGTCGGGACGAAATAACACCGCTTGAGGGCACTCTTACCGTTGGCGGTGTACAAGAAGTAACGTTTGCTAAGTTTACGGGAACGCCTTCCATTTCTGGTACAACCTCTTTCACGTCAGGCAACAACGATATTCGTTTGGTTGATATTACGCAGTGGGGTATAGCCACCGTGCGCACCGGTACCACGGCTATTCCACCTGAGGATCCTCCCCTTCCCGTACCAGTACTCACACTCACTGCCTCTCCGACCTCTATTCCTTACAACAGTGCAACCACCCTTACCTGGAACTCAACCGACGCAACGAGCTGTCTTGCAAGTAGCGGGTGGACAGGTACGAAGGCTATTTCTGGTTCGGAGACCATTTCAAATATGGTTTCCTCATCATCCTTTACGCTTTCATGTACAGGACCAGGAGGGAGTGACGCCAAAAGCGTATTAGTCACGGTAGGAGCGCCACCGGTGCCAACTTGTACCTTTAGCGCAAGTCCTGCAAACATCGCTTTGGGAGCGAGCGCAACGCTTACCTGGAACACAACGGAAGCGACATCCGCGAGTATCACTCCAACCGTTGGATCAGTTGCTCTTTCAGGTTCTACCTCCGTTAGCCCATCGACCGACACGACCTATCTACTTTCTGCGTCAGGAATTGGTGGCTCTGTGTCTTGTAGTACAAGCATTGTCGTTACCCAGCCACCACCCGTAAACCGCGCTCCTATTGCGGTAAACGATTCCTACAGCATTACATTGGCCAAAGGCACACCTGCTTACCAAGCAACACTTCCGGTACTTATAAACGACTCAGACCCAGATGGAGATACGCTTACGCTTGTGAGCGTGTCAGTCCCAACCAATGGTGCTATTGCAACTATTCAAGGTACGGAGATTGTTTTGAGCAATATTAGAGGTGGCACTAGCGCGTTCACGTACACAATTAGTGATGGCCGTGGCGGAACGGCAACGGCGAACGTTACGTATGTACGTACCGCACTACGATAATATGCAAACGAACCGAGGATTCTCCCTTATTGAAGTACTTCTGGCAGGAACACTCTTTGCACTATTTGCGCTTGGCTTCTTGCTGTCTCTTTCCTACTCACAGGAGTCGGTGCAATTGTCAGGCAATCGAGCGCGAGCAAGTCAGTTAGCGGAGGAAGGTATTGAAGCCCTGCGCGTAGTGCGCGACACAAACGCTCAAAATGGCACCTACACACTTCCATCAGGAGTGTATGGTATTCATCCCGTGGGCTCAGGGTGGTCCCTTTCTGGCGCTAGCGACACGATAGGGATATACACACGCACACTGACCCTTTCTAGTGCTGACGGACAGACCTCGGTGGTCTCTACCGTAACGTGGCCTGCAAACAATCAACGAAACGGAAGTTTGTCACTCGTCACCCAGTTCACCAACTGGAGGCAACCGCCCCAAGCAGTGGTTACCCCACCGCCAACGTGTACGCTTTCTGCAAGTCCTCCATCTATCAATGAAGGTGCTTCTTCATTGCTTTCCTGGGCAACAACCTACGCAACCTCCGTCAGCATTGCGCCAAGCATTGGTACGGTATCAACGAGTGGTACGCAGTCCGTAGCACCCTCTGCAACAACCGAATACGTGCTCACCGCACAAGGTATAAGCGCAACAACGCTATGCAGATCAACGGTGACGGTCATCCCGACACCAGTTAACCAGCCACCTAACGCTGTTAACGACGCATATACGGTTGAAGTACCACGGAGCATGCGCACCACCTCCGATACGCTCTTTGTGCTTTTGAACGATACAGACCCTGATGGCGACTCCATCACCATCCAAAGTGTGACGACACCGACCAATAGAGCGACGGCTGTAATTCAAGGAGGCAACCGAATCATACTTTCTAATATTGGCTTTGGTGTAACCACGTTCTCATACACCATTAACGACGGGCGCGGGGGTACTGATACTGCCACCGTGACGTACACTAAAAATCGCACATGTACGCGCGCCTTCTGCCTATGACCCACCGTGGCTTCACACTTTTAGAACTCATCCTCTACGTCAGCATGGCGTCGCTTCTTCTTGGCGCGACTACTCTTTTCTTCACACTCTTCCTTGACTCAAAAGCACGCGCAACGGCCGCAACTGAAGTAGAAGTGCAAGGAGCGACTGCAATGGAACATATTGGCCGACTTATTCGATCTTCCAACAGCATTACACTTGGTTCCGGAACCGCATGTTCCTCAAGCGTCCGACGTATATTCCTTGGGACCGACGATCCTACCACTAACCCAACAACTATTGAGCTTGATCCTGCAACCTGTGCGCTCTACATAAAGGAGGGTACACAGAAGGGTTGGCCTATCACTAATGAGTTGGTGACCGTCTCCGGGTTTGCAGTCTCTATCCTTGGGAGCCCGCAAGCAAGCGCTCGGGTACAATTTACCCTTACCGCGAAGAATCCAGGCGGTAGGGTCGAGGGGGCCTACACTCGTTCGTTTATTGAAACCTCTACTCGGCGTGAGCCCTAGACTATCCCCATAATGAGAACTATGAACAACGGCGTGAGGTACAATTTGAGCGGGAGAGGCTTTATAACCCTTCTCAGTGTTTTGCTCATTGGAACGATAGGAACCGCCCTTGCGGTATCGCTCATGCTACAAGGCATTGATACCGGACGTGTCGTGGAGACTCATCAACAATCAAAAGAAGCGGGTTCGCTCGCTGATGCTTGTGCAGAGGCTTCGCTAAAACGTATCCGGGACTCAGTACCAACAGCACTCCCCCTAGCTCCAACAGATTGTGGGACCAGTTGTCCACCACCTGTTGATCCTGCGGTATACCTTGAAAGCATGGTGTACACAGGAAGCGTCACGCTGAATTTGGGACAAGGTAGCTGTGTAGCGAACGTCACCTCACGAGGTTCTGGAGGACGCACCATACAGTCAACCGGAACCGTCGGTCCAATAGTGAGAAAGGTAGAAGTCATTATTACCACTAGTATCAATCAAATCGTTGCCATCACTTCGTGGGAGGAAGTGGCAGATTTTTAACGTATATGAAAAAGATTCAGTCACCGCGAGGCTTCACACTTCTCGAGATCCTGCTTGTTGTGGCAGCGATTGGTATTCTCGCTGGCATTGTTATTGTTGCACTTAACCCAGCTAAACAGCTTGGCGATACCCGCAACGCACAGCGTCATTCAGACGTAGCAACCATCCTCAATGCCGTGTTCCAGTACTCAATTGACAACAACGGTGCCGTTCCTGCATCCATTCCAACCGGTACTTGTTCAGCAACAACCGGAGAGATTTGTGCAACAGGAGCTGCAAGCTGTACGGGACTTGCTGACCTTGGGGTACTTACCACCAACCAGAAGTACCTCACCGCCATTCCGCAGGATCCTCAAGGAGGAACTGACGCCGATGGTGCTGGTTACAGCATCGTGAAGAACGCCACCACCAATCGCATCACGGTGTGTGCGCCAAAAGCAGAAAGCGGAGCATCAATTACGGTTACTCGTTAGCCAACATGGTGTTTGAAACAGGCGCTCCTTGGTGAGCGCCTGTTTCGTTTACCTTTGACAAGATTTGGAATGTATAGTAGTCTTATGTCATCAACGCAGCGCTTGGTGATGTAGAAGCAAGGATCGAAGTTTCGATACCAGCCTCCTGAGTTTGATACTTACTCGTTGTGCATCTCTACACTTCACTATGTTGGAAGGAACAATTGCCACTCTTACCGATAAGGGGTTTGGCTTCATCCGTCGCGAAGGGCAGGAAAAGGATCTCTTTTTCCACTCTAAAGACCTCACAAACATCGCGTTTGATGAGCTCCGCGAAGGAGACAAACTTTCGTTTGAACTTGCAGAAGGTCCAAAAGGATCTTACGCGACAAACGTAAGCAAAATCTAATGAACCAAAGCGCCCTCACAAGGGGCGCTTTGCGTTTGTCTATATATGGAAACACTTCATTTAAGTATTGATATTGAAAAGTCCCCGAGCGAAGTGTATGAGATGATCTCAACACTCGGGGGTCTTCGTAGTTGGCTCACGCGCGACACAACAGGGGCTCCCAAAAAAGGGAGTGAACTTCGTTTTGGGTTTGGGCCTGATAATTTCACCAGTGTCCTCGTGAAAGACGCAAAGATGAATAAATCAGTCTCCTGGGATCTGGTTGCATCAGCCTTTTCAAAAAATGGTGAGGGTATCGATACCACGGTGGTTTTTAAATTGAGTGAGGGAGATAACCGCGGCACACACATCAGCATTACCCACGCTGGGTGGAACGAGGTGTGTGAATTTTATAGAATATCAGGCTATCAGTGGGAGAAGTCACTCGTGAGCTTAAAGAAAGCGTGTGAGACAGGGACAGGAGACCCGGTAAAACCGACCGCCTTGGTGAGTCGGAAAGCCAGTGGCTGGTTCCCGGTTACCTAAGGCTGGAAATCCTCCCCTTCTTGCGGTATCGTGCTATGGCTTGCGCGGTTAGCTCAGTTGGTAGAGCGCGTCATTGACGTTGACGATGTCAGGGGTTCGAGTCCCTTACCGCGCACATTTTTGGAGCTCTGTGCATCTGTAGGTTACAGTGTCTGACATGTCTACCCTTTTGCGATTCTTTCTTGTTCCAACAATTATTTCCTTTTTAGTATTGATTGCCGTCTTTGTGTGGGGCGGGTGGACTGCGTTTATGCTCGCTGTCCTTCTTACCATTCTTGAAGTGACACTGTCGTTTGATAATGCGGTTATTAACGCAAAGATTCTCACCCGCATGGATGAGAAGTGGCAGAAGCGATTCCTCACTTGGGGTATTTTGGTTGCGGTATTTGGAACGCGTCTTGTGCTCCCTATTCTCATCGTTGCCGCGTCGGTTGGTATGTCGCCGTGGGCTATTGCCAAGCTTGCGTCCTTTGACCCAACCGCATACGCACACCTCCTTGAAGGCGCGCATTACGCAATCTCCGCATTCGGTGGCGCATTCCTTCTCATGGTTGCGCTCAAGTACTTCTTTGATGACGCAAAGAGCGTGCACTGGATTCAGAGTGTTGAGCACCACCTTTCTAAGTGGGGTCGGATTGAAGCAATAGAGATTGGTATTGCACTGACGCTTCTCCTTATCATTTCTTTCTTCGCAGGACACACGGCTACTATCCTTGGAGCAGGGATTGTGGGTATCGTGCTGTTTATCTTGATGCAGGGTATTGCAAACTCGTTCTCGGTAGAAGCGGAAAATGCAGTTGTCGCCGGAAGTGCAGCACTCTTCATGTATCTCAACGTACTTGATGCTGCGTTCTCCCTTGATGGTGTAATTGGTGCGTTCGCTATTACGAGCATGTTGCCGGTGATTGTGGCCGGTCTTGGTATCGGTGCGTATTACGTTCGATCACTCACCATTTACTTCGTGCGCCAGAAAACTCTGGACACATTGGTTTATCTTGAACACGGAGCACACTGGGCAATATTTGGTCTTGCGGTAGCAATGCTCGTTTCCCTCTTCATGCGGGTTCCTGAGGTTATTACGGGGCTTGTGGGTCTAGTGTTTGTGGGAACGGCGGGGTACTCCTCCATGCAAATTCTGAAGAAAAAGGCTACGTAGACCTGGTGTCGCTTCTGCGCTATAACGAAGGTATGGAAAAGACTATTGTCTTCTATCACGGAGGGTGCCCGGACGGGTTTGGTGGCGCCTATGCTGCATGGAAGAAGTTTGGGGAGACTGTTGACTATATTCCCCTCCATCGCAATCTGGAGGAGTTGCCGGACATAACGGACGCAGAGGTCATTTTCATTGACTTCGTATATGACCGCGCACGTATGGATGAGATTGTCGCTCAAGCTAAGAGCGTTACCGTTCTTGATCACCATGAGGGTGTACAGGAGGTGACGGAAGCGATGCCTTCGTTTGTGTTTGATAATGATCGCTCAGGAGCCACTATCGCGTGGGACTACTTCCATCCGGGAGTTCCGCGTCCAACACTCCTTTCCTACATAGAGGACGATGATTTGTATCGCTTTAGTCTGTCCGATACGCGAGCGGTACTTGCGTACATGGGCGTGAATCCGTTTACCTTTGAGTTTTGGGATGAGACCGCACAAATCCTCGACGACGCCGTTGAGGGGCCAAAGCTTCTGGATCGCATGCGTGCGTACGGGGAATACTTTGTTCTGCTTGCCGAGTATGCGGCAAATCATGCGAAGCTTGTCTCGTTTGAAGGGTACGAGTGTTTCTTTGCGACAGCGCACCCCTATAAGCCTATGAAGTCTATGGTGGGAAATTTGTTAGCGAGAAAGCACCCGCCCTTTTCTCTTGTTGTGTCCGCACACCCAGAGGGATACGGTGTTTCTATTCGCGGGGACGGAAGTATTGATGTGTCCCTCATTGCGCAAAAGTATGGTGGGAATGGACACAAGAACTCTTCTGGCTTCTTAGTTCCCGCAAGTGGTCCACTCCCCTGGACTCTGCTTGAGGAGGTATGAAAATACTTTCCATAGAAACGTCGTGTGACGAGACGGCAGTTTCCATACTTGAAGGGACCCAGGAGGGAGAGAATACGCACTTCAAGGTGCTTGGGAATGCTCTCCTCTCTCAGATAGATATTCATAAAGAGTATGGAGGCGTGTTCCCTATGCTCGCCAAGCGTGCACACGCAGCAAACATTGTGCCGTTGCTGTCTGCATCATTAGAAGAAGCCGAACTTCTTCGGGAAGATACGCAAAGTATTCCAGAGGAACTTCGTACACAGATTGCCGAAGTCCTTGCACGCGAGCCAGAACTCACCGAAGCATTCTTTGCGTTTATAACAGAAGCTGAAGTTCCAGATATTGATGCTATTGCCGTTACGTATGGTCCGGGACTTGCACCTGCACTATGGGTTGGGGTTAATTTTGCGCGTGCACTTTCTCTTGCGTGGAATAAACCGATTGTCGGAGTGAATCACCTTGAAGGACACATTCTCTCGTCGCTCCTTACTCCAGAAGAGAATGACGAGTATACTCTCACCCAACCACCACTTCCGCTCCTCTCGCTCGTTATTTCAGGCGGGCACACAGAACTGGTCCTCACCAAACAATGGACCGCAGGAAACACGCGACTTTCCTATGAGCGTATTGGTGAGACACGCGATGACGCGGTTGGTGAGGCGTATGACAAAGTGGCGCGCATGATGGAGCTTAGTTATCCGGGTGGTCCACTTATTTCAAAACTTGCTGATGAAGCACGTACTGCTAACCTCCCCACTCCTCATACACTCCCGCGCCCCATGAAGGAAACGAACGATTTTGATTTCTCCTTCTCTGGACTTAAAACAGCAGTTCTCTATCTCATTAAGAAGATGGACGTGTTAACGGAAGATGACAAGCGCACTATCGCGCGTGCGTTTGAAGACGCGGTAGCGGATGTGCTCTGGACTAAGGCTGAGCGCGCAATGGAAGCGACTGATGCTAAGTCACTCCTACTTGCCGGTGGTGTGTCAGCTAACGACAACCTGCGTCGGGTGTTTGTAGAGAAGGGGGAGCGCTATCCTGACGTACGGGTATACATTCCAGAACGTAGCCTCACCGGAGACAATGCCATCATGATTGGTATTGCTGGCTACTACCGAGCAATGGAGAAGGTGTTTGTGCCTCAGGATGCTCTGGTGGCGGATGGGAACCTTTCGCTCGTATAGAGCCTCAAGTTTGACACCAGCTAGCAATTGCCTATAGTTTGCGGGTGCGTTAACCAGGCGACAAAGGAGTTTGCCAATGTTCCATAGTCCGAATGAAGCTGCCCGAGCGGGAGCTGTTCTGCTCGACAGCCAGGTCCCTGGCTGGGCGGAAAAGGTCGACCTGTCTGCACTTGATGTTCAGGACCCTAATTATTGTGTCCTCGCCCAAATATCTGGTGTCGACTATGATGAAGGAGCGCGTCAACTCAACATGACCCCAGGAGCAGCGGAAACTCACGGGTTCTTCGTCCCCGGCGACACAGAGAGCGCGTCGGTCACGGCAATCTACAATGCTCTGACCGACGCTTGGGCCCATGAGGTCCGTCAGCGCATCGCCGCCTGAACTAACGTCACCTGACACCCCAGTCCGCTTAGTACCTTCCCCTCGGGGTTGGGAACGGCGGACTTTCTTTATATACCGTGCTTTTCTGCTATATTCTCTATACATGGACGAGAAGTTCCTAAAACCATACGACCCTATAGCTACCGAACCCCGTGTATATGCGGAGTGGGAAGAGAGTGGTTTTTTCAATCCTGACGTATGTGTGGAGAAAGGTGTGACTGATCCAAGCGCACCTCCCTATTCCATCATTCTGCCTCCACCAAACGTGACTGGCAGACTCCACATGGGCCACGCTCTCATGCTCGCTATTGAGGACATCCTTATTCGCTTTAAGCGTATGCAGGGATACCGAAC
Organism: uncultured Candidatus Saccharibacteria bacterium; assembly: GCA_964590505.1. GTDB lineage: Bacteria > Patescibacteriota > Minisyncoccia > Phycocordibacterales > Phycocordibacteraceae > C7867-001. The sequence goes on from CAZPVV010000008.1 coordinate 13,990, forward strand.
CCTCTGGCTTCCAGGTACCGACCACGCAGCGATTGCGACGCAGTCGGTTGTAGAGAAGCAGATATCAAAAGCAGAAGGAAAGTCTCGCCACGACATCGGACGCGAGGAGCTCCTGCGCCGGATTGGTGAGTTTGCTGCAGAAAGCCACGACACGATTGTAGGGCAAGTGAAAACAATGGGTGCATCTCTTGATTGGTCACGCGAAGTATTTACGCTTGACGCAGAGCGTAGTCTTGCGGTGCGCACCATGTTTAAGAACATGTATGACGCGGGTCTGATTTATAGAGGCAATCGCATCATTAACTGGGACCCCAAAGGTCAAACCACCATTTCAGATGATGAGATTGTGCACGAGGAGCGCAAAGCAATGCTCTATACCTTTACGTATGCGAAAGACTTCCCCATCGCTATTTCAACGACCCGGCCTGAAACAAAAGTTGGCGACACCGCCGTTGCCGTTCATCCGGATGATCCTCGGTACCAACAGTTTATTGGAAAAGAATTTGACGTCGTGTTCTGTGACGTCCCCCTACACATTCGTGTGGTTGCAGACGAATCCGTTGATCCGGCCTTTGGAACAGGTGCGCTTGGTGTAACACCCGCACACAGTCAGATTGACTGGGAGATTGCCGACCGCCATGACCTCCCGCGTCCGCAGGTCATTAACGAGTACGCGAAGATGACGGTTAACGGGCGCCTAGAAGGAAAGAAAACGACTGAGGCACGAGAGCTCGTTGTTAACTGGCTACGTGAGGAAGGACTCCTTGCAAAGGAAGAGGAGACACTTCAGAACATTTCTCTTGCTGAGCGCACGAGTGGCGTGATTGAGCCACTACCAAAACTGCAATGGTTCATTGCGGTTAACAAACCGTTCATTCTTCCCCACTCATCCATTCCAGGTATTGTGTCCGGAAGCGAGACCACGCTCAAAGAGATTATGCTAAGGGCAGTGTCTCCTGACGGGATTGAGATAATGCCGCAGCACTCAGAAAAAACGTACTTTAATTGGATTGAGAATCTTCGTGATTGGTGCATCAGCCGTCAGATTTGGTACGGACACCAAGTGCCGGTTTGGTATAGAGGCGAGGAGATGTATGTGGGTACCGCAGCACCGGAAGGAGGCGACTGGACACAGGACCCGGACACACTTGATACCTGGTTCTCGTCAGGACTCTGGACCTTCTCCACCATGGGGTGGCCTTCTGCGTGGAAGGACGGTAAAGCAGAAGAAGGAAGTGACTTGGCTTTCTGGCGTCCAACAGACGTGCTTGAGACTGGGTACGACATTCTGTTCTTCTGGGTAGCACGCATGATTTTGATGACTGGATTTGCACTTGGAGAGATTCCCTTTAAAAAAGTGTACTTGCATGGACTTGTGCGCGATGCACAAGGACGCAAGATGTCTAAGTCGCTCGGCAATAACCTTGATCCCATTGAAGTAACGGGCAAGTTTGGTGCAGATGCCGCGCGCATGGCGCTCATTGTCGGCAATACGCCAGGCACTGATATGCGTATTTCTGAGGACAAAATCAAGGGATACAAGCACTTTGCCAACAAGCTTTGGAACATCTCGCGCTTTATATTTGAAAACACACAAGATGCAGACATACATGCTCCTCTAACTAATGAGGACGAGACACTCCGTGCTGAGTTTGATGCGCTTATACGCGAGGTGACACAGGATATGGAAGCGTATCGCCTGTATCTTGCAGCCGAGAAGCTCTACCACTACACCTGGTCGCGCCTTGCGGACGAGTTGCTTGAAG
>CAZPVV010000009.1:0-15015 GCA_964590505.1 uncultured Candidatus Saccharibacteria bacterium
ATCCGCAGCCGACCGCACAAGACGGCAAAGCGACTTGCCATCAAGCTTGCAAGCAAGAAGGCCAAGTAACAAAAAGGACCCATCTGGGTCCTTTTTTGTTTAGGCTTGCGTATCTAGTTTAACCGCAGCTTCTGGTGTTGATACTGCTTTACTCATGACAAGTGCTTTGAGTATTCCCAAAGCTACGAGCCAGTACACCACCATCGCGAGAAGTGTGGTCCACTCAACAACACTTCCTGATACCTGTGTGCGACCAAATACACTCAGGAACGGAACGGCAAACGGATACGAAACTGAATATATGAAGCTTGAGAAGCCTGCGTCAGGGTTAGCACCGAAGAGCTTGAGTGCAAAGCGAAATGCGAGGAGCACTTCAAGAATTCCCAAGATGTACCAGACTATCTGTGTGCCGCGATAGAGCGGTTTTGTGCTAGATGCGATGCGTGAGTCCATAAATATGCGTTAAGTCGTAATGTGCACAATGTTACATACACGAGATGAAGCCCTCATGAGCGTTATGAGAATGTTTTTGTCTCTGTGGTTATGGTTTCCGACGGAAGTGTTCGCTCACGAAGCAGTCGGTTCTCTCGTTGCAGCGCATGCATATCAAGTGCGGTCTTCACGGCGTTTGGAAGCGTCAGAAGAGCACAAATAAGTACCCCGACGAGAACCGCAAGAATAATGAGTATGGCGAGCGGACTCTCAAACTGCCAATTAAGAAACACGAGCGCAACAGTGGCGTTATTTTGTAGTGCAAATATAAGTGCAGCGCCTCCAAGCAAGAAGCCAAAGACAAGTGAAAGAAGAATGGTCATGCATACACCCTAGCGGAGAGTGTATGAAGAGATCATGAGCTATGGAGCCTTCGTGTAGGTAATTTCAATCTTCTGGTGGTCCGCAAGAGGCAAAGAAAGCGGGTCTGATACAGGAACAGTGTCTGAACTCACTACCACGGTGTATCCAGGGCGGTTAAGGCTTGCTCCAGAGACGGTGTAGAAGTCAGCGAGGGTGAAGGTTTTTGGATGCACCGTTTCAATGTGTATCTTTCCTGTTGCGTCATGTGTGTGAATCTCAGCCATACAATCATCCGTGATGCCGATGTTTGCGGCTAGTGTTTCAGGTACACCATCAACGGTGATAGAAAGCTCCGGGTGTATGTGCTGCTTCAAATTCGTGTGTCCATTAATCAGACAGGAGATCTGTGTATCCTTCCACATTTTCGCTCCGTCACGACTCATATATGCGGTGAGAGCAAGAAGACCGACAACCACGACTGCAACAATAATAAGGGTAGTTTTGTTCATAGTGTGTTGATTATACTGCTACGCACGAATCGCACTTACATCCATGCTTGGCGAAGTACTCGTCACAATACTCTTTGCCATAGTCGTACGTTATAGCTTCTCCCTCTTTTATGGCGCGCAGAGAAAACACATACACACGTGCCTTGTATATCTCAATCTCAGCGTTTGGTTTGCAGGAGTGGTTTATGTAGCGCGCGGTATTAGATCGATCAGCTCCATCAATCGTTTTGTTTTTGTTTACCGAGAATAGATACCTGCTACGACTCGTCATTTCTTCTTCTTTTGAAATAGTTCGTCCAGTGTACTCAATGATGCAGGCATTCTTGGGAATTGCCTCTCCAGCATAAAGGCCAAGCCCCAATCCCTTGGGGGCTCTCTTTACCGTCAACTTAAGTGGGAGTGGTAGGTATCTGCGTCTAGTAGCCATTAGCGCCTATACTACCCCATAGACCCATGTGAGCGCTAGAACTTGCACGAGGTCTCTGGTATGTCATGGTGTATGGAAATGGACAGACAAAAACAGATCTACCTTGGTGCCGTGTCACTCCTTTCCCTTGGACTCCTCACACTCTGCGTCCTCTACTACTTCCAAACACAAACACTCAAGAGTGAACGGACACTTTCCTCTAAAAAGCTTGAGGAGGCAACCTCTAATATAGAGGAACTATCCGCACTCCTTGAGACTAAACGCAAGGAAAGCGAGGAACTAGCAGATGCCCTCACCGATGAGCGCAATCGCACCACCACATTCTCGAAACAAATAGATGCCATTCAAGGTACGGTAAACACACTAGAGAAGCTACAGCAAACAGACCCTGAGCTCCTCCAGAAGTATTCAAAGGTGTACTTCTTGAGTGAAAACTATGTACCGGTTGCACTAACGGAAATTCCTGAGAATTACGTATACCCTGCTGACCGTGAGCTTTTCGTTCACGCGCAAGTAGCGCCTTTCCTTCTTGATATGCTGTCTGACGCACAGAAGGAGGGTATTTCGCTCTCTGTTTCCTCTGCGTACCGATCATTCGCCACGCAAAGCTCACTCAAATCAAACTACACCGTGTCCTACGGATCAGGAGCTAACCGCTTTTCGGCAGATCAATTGGGCACGACGCTAGATTTTATTGAAGAAGGTGGAACGCTCGTTACGTTTGCAGACACCAAGGCATACGGGTGGCTTCTAGAGCACGCATACCGATATGGTTTCATACTCTCCTATCCAAAGGAGAACACGTACTACCAATACGAGCCCTGGCATTGGCGTTTTGTTGGAAAGGACTTAGCGCGCCTTCTCCACAAGAACAACCAATATCTCTATCAGCTAGACCAACGCACCATTGATACGTACCTGGTGTCACTCTTTGACTAGATCAACTTCCACATTCCCTTGTCTGCAGAGCCATCAATCTTGAAGAAGGAAACTCCTCGTAGTCCAAGTGTTGCAGCCAGATCTAAGTTTTGTTTGATAGCTCCTGCATCGTGCCACCAGAGAATATTTACCGTTGTTGGTTTTCCAGACGCTTTTGCATAGCTTATCGCATGTTCAATAGCGAGCTCACCTTTGGGCGTTGTACTTGGCGCTCCGGCAAACTTCTTCTTGTGTGCTGCTGATTTCTTGGGGATATAGGAGACCATCATTTCTCCGTGATCGGCACGCGTGGCTGAGACCTTATATTTTTTCGTGATTTCAGGCACGTACCCTGGATTGAACGCCCACAGTTTTCGGTACGTATAGCCTCCGGTTGGACTTACGGTAACCTCGTACTCGTGCCCATAGGTTGGAATACCCATGACCAGTTTGTCTTTATCAATATCTTTTGCGGCAAGGTCCATCACTTTACGTACCCAGGCAATATCTGAGAGCGGTGCATAAGGACCATCTGCTGCCTCATTCAGCCTCCAATCAGCGGTCTGCTGGTCGTAGGTCATGATGCGTACCCGGTCGCAGTACTTATTGATTTCCTTGTAGTCATTTGCGTACTCAAGATCAGCAGGAATCACACGGTAGAGGGAGTCTGGGGGTGTGCGTGCCTCAATGGTGCACACCAGCATCTTGTCCCCTAGTTTTGCTTTGAGTTCCTTAAGAAAGAGAGAGTAGTAGGTACGTACTGATGCCCCTTTGTTCTCGTAATCAATATCAATACCATCAAAGTCATTGTCGGAAACAACCTGAGCTACTTCCTCAACGTGTACTGCTCGAAGCGCGTCATCCTTAAGAATCCGACTAATGTTATCTCGATCACTCCACATGACGCTTGGAATTATCTTCACGCCATTCTTTCGGGCTGCAGCGAATAGTTTTTTCCACCCTCCCTTCTCGATACCGGCAGTGTCCGCAAGTGTCCCGTTCATCTTCACGCTATAGGCAAAAGGACTGATCTCTGTGAAGGAGGTGATGTTTGAAATTGCTGTTTTGGTTCCCTTTGCAGTGGCCCAATAGGGAATCCATCCAGACACTTCAAGTGCATGAGTCTGCGTTGGTGCGGCACCAATAAAAAACACACACATGAGTGCGATAACCGGAATGCGAGTGTAAAGAGCGTTCATATAGATAAAGCATACCGAACTTCATGTTCCCTATCAACTAAACAAAAACACCCTCCGTAAAACGGAGGGTGTTTTTGTAGAGTCGCATTAGCGACGGGCAAGCTGAGTACCGTCTATGAGACGTGCCAATTCGGCTTGGGTCTGGGGAATGTTCTTCACATCCACCTTACCAACAACACGAAGTGTCACCTGATCACAAACACCCAGTGCACGAGCAGCTGACACAGATCCCATTCCAGGAACGGAAACCGTTGTGTCAATCGGAAACTCAATATCAACGCGATCTGAGAAACGTGCGTTCGTCATGTCCGCGATAACTCGGTATCCAATGAGATGCGACACTTTGTCATACTGACAACGAGACGTATCTTTGGCCGTGCGCTCTAGTGCAATCACGGTACCGAAAGGAAGGCTCCCCGCAAGATCGTGAGATCGCGCTGCAACAACCTCGGGGTTGGAGAGCGCTCCGCTGGCTGTCACGCCCGGATTCGCATCCGTTTGTGCAGCAACAGCGTTGTATGCGGTGAGACTAACCGTGTAGAGAGGCTTTGCTTTTTCTTGACCCCGCACTTCAGCCTTTGCTCCTGGTGCTTGTGGCACTGAGAGCGCGGCAGTGGTGCTGACCTGTTGGCTCGAACCAGGGGTTAGCTGGTCGGCTTCGGTAGGAATCGGCGCAGCGACGCTACTGGATAAAATAAAGGCCCCTATCAGGGCTATTGGAATTAAATGCATAGTTGCAATTTGGCCGAAGCCGCCTTGCTCAGGCAGGATAGCACGCAAGGTACCCTTTTGTCAACCCAAAATGGCCTAAAATAGACAGGTATCGGTACTCAAATAGTCAGCATATAAGCCATATTATTGGCTTTATGAAGAGCAAAAGGTCTCCTCGCTAAATCACGAAATTGAGGATCCTTCCGGGTACATAGACCACTTTCTTGATCTCCGCACCTGAAAGTGCGTTTTGAACCGCCTGAAGAGCTTTTGCAGCTGCTACAGCGTCCTCTTCAGATGCCGTTTCAGGCAAAGAGAGCTCGCCCCGCTTCTTTCCAGAGACCTGAACGATCACTGTTTTGGTGCTTTGGGCTAGAAGCTCCGTATCAACGACGGGCCAGTCCTTGGTGTGGATGCTTCCCTCTCCCTTGGTCTTGGTATAGAGGTGTTCTGCCAGGTGAGGCGCTAAAGGAGCAAGAAGGTGAAGAAGTCCGTGATAGATCGTACGCGGTGTGTTCTTTGAAGCTTCAAACTCGTTCATGAATATCATGAGTGCAGAGATGGCCGTGTTGAATTTAAATCGCTCAATGTCCTCTGACACCTTGAGTGTAGCTTTTGCGAGTGCGCGGGCGAGTGCAGGTGTTGGTGTTGCGTCTTCTACCTTCTCACCAAGTGCTGCTATACGCTCCAAGAAGCGTCGCATACCCTCAACACCAGAAAGACTCCATGGGTAGTTACCCGGCTCGTTATAGGGCCCTATGAAGGCCAAATACATGCGCACTGCGTCAGCGCCGTACTTGGTGACGAACTCGTCAGGATTAACCACATTGCCTTTTGACTTAGACATCTTGGCGCCATCAGGCCCAAGGATAAGTCCGCGGTTGAATCGCTCTACAAAAGGCTCTGTCCCTGGAACGAGCGCAAGGTCATGTAGCGCTTTGTGGAAAAAGCGCGCATACAGAAGATGCATGGTGGTGTGCTCTGAACCTCCTGAGTACCGGTCAACGGGAAGCCATGTCTTCATGAGAGCTTGGTCTGAGAAATCGTGATCGTCCTTGGGGTCAAGGTATCTATAGAAATACCAGGAAGAATCAACAAAGGTGTCCAGTGTGTCGTACTCAGGTGTCCAGCCCTCTCCATAGAGTTTCTCTACACGCTCTTTGAGCTCCTTGGAAGTGCGTAGTGGTGAGCCGTCGTTGTTAGGAGAGAAATCAACGTCTGTTGGAAGTGTCCACGGCAAGTGCTCACTTAGAACCGGATGTGCGTTCCCTTCAGGGTCGTACACAACTGGAATAGGCGTGCCCCAATATCGCTGACGAGAAACGAGCCAGTCACGTATGCGGTAGTTCGTGGTTCGCGTGCCTCCTGCAAACTCAGTTATGTCCCATTTAGCTTCTTCTGAGTTACGGCCACTGAACTCACCGGAATTGACTAGTATACCGTCGCTTGCGTCTGCTGAAGCAGTGCCAAACAGTGCATTCCAAATGTAGGCGAGCTCAGCGTGTTGTAGCCCGCTTGCCTCAATTTCTTCTTTTGTTTGCCATACCACCTCATGCTTCGCAGCCTCGTCGTCAGAGATTGCGACTTGCTCACTGTTTTCAAGCTCAAATAAGAAGGTTGTCGCACGAGCAATACGGTTAGCTCCCTTATGTGCAGCGTAGAACTCGCTCTGGGAGTGTCCAAGCTTCTTAATTAGTCGCAGAGAGCTGTATCCTGTTTCTTCTTCAATCTCACGTCGTGCCCCTTCTGCTGGATCCTCGCCTTCATCAATTCCACCTGTTACAAATGTAGTCCAGGGCTGCTCCTTCCATTTAAGGGTAAGGTATTTGTTTGTTATGGGGTCATGCACCACTGAGATTGTCATATCTCTTGCAACAAGCTCTGCTCCTTCCACATGCGGATTAGTGTGATCAATATATCTTTGAGCAATAACCTGCGTGACCGGAAGCCCCAACTTCTTTGCAAACGCAAAGTCTCGCTCGTCATGAGCGGGGACTGCCATCACCGCCCCTGTTCCGTACGAGCCAAGCACGTAGTCTGCAACATATACGGGAATAGATTCCTTTGTTGCTGGGTTAATGGCTGATACTCCTTCAAGAATGACGCCTGTCTTCTCCTTGTTCTCAGAGCGCTCACGTTCAGTCTTCTTCTTTGTTTCTTTCTGATATGTCTCAACTGCCTGCTTGTTACCAACTAGTGGGAGAAGCTCTAGAAGCAGCGGGTGCTCAGGAGCAAGTACGACATAGGTAGCACCAAAGACGGTGTCGGGACGAGTCGTGAACACCTCTATGGAGTGTTCGGTATCGGTAATGGAGAAACTAAGTTTTGCTCCCTCAGACTTTCCTATCCACGAGCGTTGCGCATCTTTAATCTCTTCTCGCCACGGGAGTGGGTCAAGGTCGCTCAAAAGTCGCTCAGCGTAGTCGGTAATCTTAAGGAACCACTGAGTTAGAAGTTTCTCCTCAACTTCGCTCCCACAGCGCTCGCAGTGCCCATCCGTCACCTGCTCGTTAGCGAGCACCGTCTTGTCCTTTGGACACCATTTAACGGGCGCTTCTTTTCTCTCAACAAGCTTGTGTTCCAATAGTTTAAGGAACAACCATTGCGTCCACTTATAGAACGTGGGATCACACGTCACCACCTCCTTAGACCAATCAATACTCGTGCCCATGGTGCGAATCTGTTCGCGCATGGTCTCCATGTTCTTATACGTCCACTCGCGTGGATCAATACCGTGCTTTATGGCAGCGTTTTCTGCTGGAAGTCCAAATGCATCAAAACCGATAGGAAAGAGAACATTCTTCCCTTCCATACGCTTAAACCGAGCAAAGATGTCGGTGAGCGCATACGCATACCAATGTCCTATATGCAGATCTCCTGACGGGTACGGAAACTCAAACAAGAGGTAGTACGGATCTTTTGTCGTATCCGTAAGATCAGTTGTGTGTATGCCCTGCCTCTCCCACTTTGCTTGGGCTTCGCGTTCTATCGTCTGATGATCAAACCCTCGCATGTGTGTTTAGAGTCCCTTGGTCTCAGGGTATGCGGGGTATTTCTCAGGATCAATGGTGCGAGCAAAACATACGTTTCCTGTTCCATGCATCCAGTTATCATCCAGCCCACCACCAACTGGGTAACTCAGCACGTCACGCCCATAATTTCCCTGTCCTGCCGTATCTACAGATGGACGACTGAAGTCTGCACACAACTTGAATGAGAGTATATCGGTCTTCTCGTAGGTGTATGAAGCCTTTGTTTGTGGATCAACAGGGATAACAAACCCTGAGATTGGATCTGCAAGTTCTGCAATTGATTCCGGAAGCTCACGCTTCTGTTGGAAGTGCTCAACAATGCGCCACTGGAGCGACTGAAGGTCATTGGTCCTCTGTGCGTCAAACTTCTGTAGGCGCATGTCCTCAGGAGTTCCTACGATAAGGAATCCAGAGCCGATGGTAAGAAGTGTGAGTACCGCTACCGCAATACCTACATAACGAGCCTTGGTGAGGTTCTGTAGCCAGTACCCCTTGAGTTCCGCCAAGAAGTGCATGAACACGGTTCCAGCAACAAGGAGGATTACCAATACTTTAAGAAGGAATCGTGTGGTAATCTCGCCACCCAAGAATGTGGTGATGAGCGTAATGAGATCAATGACGATGGTTGCTCCTGCAATGAAGAGGGTGAGGACGAGTGCCCAACGACGAACCCAGATAGTCGCTTTGCCTGCCTCCTCAGCAATGGTCTTGCGTACTACCCACAAAAGACCAAGGATAAGAGGAACGAGCACAATGAGTGCGGCCATTGCAAAGTGGACTCCTTCGGCATACGGGTCAGCGTATCCAGCAAGCGCGTCAGAAAAAGCACGGTTGATGTACTCAAACAAAAGGGTGATAAAAGCTACGATGCTACCGTAGAGAGCTACCACAATACCGAGCCAGAGAAAGAAGTCTTTTGGTGTTACTTTGCTTGGGTTTTCCATATAAGGTATTTATATCACGCATTTAAGTCGCCAAAAGTGTCCTCCAAGGCTTTCGTGAACTGGGCTTCAATCAGGGCCCGCTCCTCTGGCTTCCCTTTGAGTAGGGTCTTTCGGAACTCATCCTGATAATACTTAACTCTCAGTACCCCTTCTTTTGACGAAATAATCCCATGCAAAAGTGCATGGTCGCCATCAAGGCCATTGTTGTCCTCAAGATATTCATGATCTTTGCCCGTAAGGACGATCTCCAAGTTAGGAGAAACCGCAAAGCAGTAACTGGCTGGCGGAAAGCTATTCATCAGGCGCTCTTTCATTAGCTCAAGAGGCAGGTCGGTGAATATGACTCTTGCTGTGGGCGCACCTTCTTTCTGTGGTACGTATCCCTCGTTCATACTAGCTATGGAGAAACACCATCACATCCCCGTCATTAACCACATACGTCTTTCCTTCTGTACGTATGTCCCCCTTATCGCGTGCAGCGCTCCATGAGCCGTCCGCAACCAAAGTGTCGCACCCTACAACCTCGGCACGAATGAATTTGTCTTTGAAATCAGTGTGGATGGCAGCTCCTGCTTCGGGTGCTGTGGCTCCCTTTGTTATGGTCCACGCTCGAGTCTCTTTGGGACCGGTCGTAAAGAAGGTGATGAGACCAAGCGTGGTGTAGGCGCCACGTATAAGCGCATCAAGTCCATCAATCTGAACACCAAGCTCAGAGCGGAACATCTCCTTATCTTCAATCGCAACGTCATTCAATTCGTGCTCCGTCACAGCGTCAACCTCTACATACGTCCCACCAAGAGATTCAATGAGCTCGTAGGTAGCTTTTGCGCGTCCGTCATTAAGCTCGCTAATGTTGTGTCCTCCTGACTTTCCGTTCAGTGCATAGAGAATCGGTTTTGCGGTAAGGAGGTTAAGTGACTTAATACGCTTCGCTTCTTCAGTGCTAAGCGCTACAGAGCTTGCGAGCTTTCCTTGAAGAAGAGCCTCCTCAATGCTCTTTAGGACCGCATCCTCTGCAATAGCGTCCTTCACACCAGCACGGATGTCGCGCACAAGTCGCTCGCGACGCCCGGTGACTGACTGCTGGTCTGCAAGAACAAGCTCAAGGTTAATCACCTCAATGTCGCGGACCGGATCAACTTCCCCATGCACGTGAATAACGTCAGGATCATCAAAGAAACGGACCATTTCAAGAATGGCGTCCACCTCGCGGATGTTAGAGAGGAACTGGTTTCCAAGTCCCTCTCCTTCACTTGCTCCCTTTACGAGTCCTGCGATATCAACAAACTCAATAGCAGCAGGGAGAATTTTCTCGGAGCCTGAGAGTTTGGCGAGACGATCCAGACGCTCATCAGGCACTCCCACAACCCCGACTGATGGATCAATCGTACAAAAAGGATAGTTCTCCGCAGGGACTGCAGCTTTGGTGAGTGCGTTAAAGAGAGTAGACTTCCCAACGTTTGGGAGTCCGACGATGCCGATCTTCATATAGCTACCCTAATGGAATATTGGTCAAAAAGCAAAGGTTTTATTGACGATTGCTCATGCTTGTGACATTATGCGACTACGGATTTCAAGGAGGAGGAACTACTCATGAACCGTAGACTCATAAAAAGCGCAGGTGCGCTTGGCTTGATCAGTGTGATCGCCGCGGTCGTACTCATCATCCCCTGGCCCTTGTGGTACTTGGGAAGATGGCTCAATCCGCTGTTTTCATTTGAAACAGCCCTGTTCATCTATTTCAGCGCCGTGTTACCGGCTGCTATCGCAGGATTCTCGCTACCGTGCGTTATCTGGTGGCGACATGTCGTGCGATTCGCGTCCGGGCAAGGACCGCTGAATTAAAGCGCACAACACTTGAGTTTTGGAGGAGTCAGAAATGACTGCCAAGCACTTTCACATATCTCTGCTACTACTGGGCTTTACGCTCTTTGTCGGCTGCGGGCTCGCTATCTATTTTGCGCCCCCGTATGTCTTCATTAACCAAGAAGATTGTTATCGCAATGTCTGTGTCGCCCGGTTCGAAGAACTAAAGCGCCTCATGATTGTAGGCATCGCCTACGGCATTCCGGTCGGACTTCTGGCCATGATGATCGCTATCTCGCGTCTGCGAGCAAGCGACGAAGAATAACAAACCCAGGGGTAGCCAACTCGAAGCCCCAATACTACACATGCACGCATGCCACCGTATTGGGGCTTCGTCTATTTTATGCGTTTGACACAACCCTTTATATAACGAAGAATGCGCCTGGGACGCAAGCAAAGGAGTATCCCATGAACAGAGACGGTTCTGTGCCACGGGATCTCACCGTGCACCGCAGACGACTCGCAGTCGCAAGCGCCATCGTGGTTGCTGCAGAGCACACCACCGCGCAAGTGATTGACCGGGAGATGGTGATTCGGTACCTTGCGGAACTTGAGCGCAACCGTGTGCTTCGCTACATAACCGAGAAGCCCAAGGTTAACTGGAGTGATCCAGTCTCCAGGCGTAACTTCAACGACGGGCACCGGTACGCGCACGAAGCGTACAGCAACCCGTGGAAGATCTGGCTCATAGTCGCCCGCATCTGCGACTATCCGGCTAAGGTGCAGCGCATTCTGGTGCCTAAACACCCGCGGTACCCGGACAACCTCAACGACTACCGGACTCGGCACTATGAGGAAATATCACGGCTCGCATATCTGTACTTTGGCTAGAAGAAAGGCCCGGGATTCGATTCCTGGGCCACTTTCTTATCTTCCTTTACGAGCGAGTGCAGCAACTTTTTTAAACCAGTTCTGCTTTTGCCTGTCGGTGAGTTTCTCTGAGTCTCCAATTTCGGTGAGTCGCACTTTAAGTCCTGAGAATTCAAAGGTGGCGTGCGAGATTTCGTTCGTGTGGTCACCAAACATAAAGCGGATAGCCCACGGATTCATCTTTGAAAGCGCTATCACCCGAGCAGTCCGGCCTTTGAGTAGTTTGTCCCAGCCAAGTCCATTCTTGTGGAAGCGGAAAGCAAATCCTGGGAGCCACATACGATCAAACATTCCCTTTACAAGTGCGGGTGTTGCGCTCCACCAGACCGGATACACGAATACAAAGTGGTCACACCAACGAATGTTCTCCTGAACAAGTTTTAGATCAGGTTCAAGCTCCTGAATGGTGCGATACCCATTGTGCAAGATAGGATCAAAGGCGAGGTCACCAATATTCAATCGTTTGACCTCATGTCCGGCAGCTGTGGCCTCAGCCTCATACACGGTCGCGAACTCGCCTGAAAGCGTGTCTGACTTAGGATGCCCCAAGAGAATAAAGATTTTCATAGTTAGCGCATGATGCCCTGAAGCTCACTACGATACTTCTTCATAACTTCCATCGTCGCTTTCATCTGGCTCTCACCACCCTTCTTCACCCGGCGATCAATCTCTTCTCCTATCTTCTTAAAAAGTTCCGGGTTCTTGGACACCATCGCCATAATCTGTTCCTGCTGTTCCTTGGGAACATCCTTCATTTTTGCGCGCATAACCTGGCGCAAAAGAAAATCCTGTATAGCCATATGTTCGCTAGTATACCGTACCTGCTATTGGCCCGCACGAACCGTATGCAACATCAAACCACGCACTGTGCGAGTCGCTAAATAGAGTGCGACAAGGAATACTGCAGCCAGACAGGCAACAAGAATGCTCTCATTGAATGGCTGGTCAGCACGGAAACGCGTGAGAGCAACACCGCCAAAGAGAATGAGGCCAATGAGTGAGAACGCGAGGTTCACCCAATGAATCCAGACTTGTACGGGGTTCGTAATACCAGCCGCCACCACAAGCAAAATAATCATAAGCACCATAGCGCCTGAAGAGAATGGAAGACGACCATCAAACAGCTCAGCAAGGAACATAAGACCGGCTGCGGTGACAAACAATATACGCACGGTATCTCCGTGGTAGTGCGGAATCTGTTGCTTGTAGCTCTCTATGCTTGGGGTGTCTTCGCTCATAGGCAAACTATGACATGATCTTGCCTGGATTATTCACTACTCTGTGTATAGTAATAATAGTTTGACAGACACGCATTTATACTGTATTGTATTAATGTCGATCTTGGAACGACCCAGCTGATATCTGTCAGCATAGATCTTTCATATAGCTCTGCCAAGAGAGCCTATTTCAAGGAGTGTACAAATGTTTGATTTCCCGAATCTGAGCGCCGTCACTGTCCCTGAGTGGCTGGCCATCGCAGCCATCGTCGCTCTCGCGGTCTTCCTGATCAGGAAAACCGCTCAGCGGCCCATTAACCAGTGGGTTCCCACGGATCAACTGGGCCGCCAGATTGCTGACCAAGTGATCGCTGGGCTTCCCAGCCCGCTCACCAAGCATCAGCTGAAGGAGCTGGACGGTGCGCGGCAAGAGTTGTCTAGGCTTCGCAGAGAGCGCGAGTGGGTGACCATAGGAGTCATTCTGCACGGGCTTCGTGCGGGGACCAGTTCGATGGCGTACGCTCCCGCAGAGTTCAACATCAACACTGGCGAACTGCGACCTCCTGTGGACGAAGACCTGCGCTTCATCCTGGCCTCATCCTCACCGGAGTGGTGGCGAAGCTACACCAAGGGATTAAATATCCCCAGGACGGTGCTCTCCGGCCCGTCGTGGAGAGCGGTTGATGGGTCGCCTGGCCTCTATTGCTTCCTCGGTGCTGTTTACCGGGTGAAGTAGGCAAGACGGTGTCGCGAAAGCGGCACCGTTTCCATTTTAACTACAGAAGCACCGTCGCCTGGTTGTTTGAAACCTCAGCTATCCCCGTTGTTTCTATAACAAGCGTCTGCAGTGTCCCTTCTGCATCCTTTATTTCAATGTTCCCGGGAGACAGTGGTGACACCACAGCTTCGTGTCCCGCAAGCACCGTGAACACACCTTCCGTTCCTGGAAGCGATACTGAAATCGCCTCTCCCTCAAAGAGGTTCTCGCCAACGCGTGCAACCGTTAGATGGAAGGTCTTGCTCATAGTTAGGCAGTCACCTGATCAATTGATCCCTTCATGTAGAAGGCCTGCTCAGGTTTGTCATCATGCTTTCCGTCAACAATCTCACCAAACCCGCGCACCGTCTCTTCGCGTGAGACGTAGGCACCAGGTGTTCCGGTGAATGGTTCTGCCACGTTAAATGGTTGAGAAAGGAAGCGCTGAAGCTTTCGGGCGCGAGCAACGGTTAGTTTGTCCTCCTCTGACAACTCTTCAATACCAAGAATGGCAATGATGTCCTGAAGGTCCTTGTATCGCTGAAGCACCTGCTTCACGAGGTTCGCCACACGGTAGTGTTCCTCACCCACCACCTCAGGCGTGAGTGCTGCAGAAGAGGAATCAAGTGGGTCAATAGCAGGGTAAATACCAAGAGAGGCAAGCTGGCGGCTAAGCACCACGGTACCGTCTAGGTGAGCAAATGTAGTTGCAGGAGCCGGGTCGGTAAGGTCGTCGGCCGGCACGTACACCGCCTGCACAGACGTAATAGAACCCTTCTTGGTTGAAGTAATGCGCTCCTGGAGCTTACCCATCTCCTCAGCCAATGTTGGCTGGTATCCCACCGCTGACGGCACGCGTCCAAGAAGAGAAGACACCTCAGATCCGGCTTGAATGAAACGGAATACGTTGTCCATGAAGAAGAGCACATCCTTTCCTCCCTCATCGCGGAAGTATTCAGCCTGAGTGAGTCCCGTAAGCGCAACACGAGCACGCGCTCCCGGCACTTCGTTCATCTGACCAAACACGAGTGCGGTCTTATCAAGCACGCCTGAGTCTTTCATTTCGTGATACAGGTCGTTTCCTTCACGCACACGCTCTCCCACTCCAGCGAACACGGAATATCCTCCGTGCTGACTTGCCACGTTGTGGATGAGTTCCTGAATGGTCACCGTCTTTCCCACACCCGCTCCTCCAAAGAGTCCCACCTTTCCTCCCTTAATGAACGGAATGATGAGGTCAATTGCTTTGATACCGGTCTCAAAGATCTCAGCTTTGGTTGTCTGCTCATCAAACGCAGGAGGCTGGCGATGAATGGGGAGACGTGGTGTGTCACTTGCAACAGGAGGCAACCCATCCACTGTCTCACCAAGAACATTGAAGAGGCGTCCAAGAGCATTAGCTCCCACAGGAACGGAGATTGCAGCACCGGTGGCTTCCGCCTTCTCACCACGAGCAAGTCCCGAGGTGTCCGACATCGCAATCGTGCGCACACGATCAAGCCCGAGATGTGACGCAACTTCAAGCACAATTTGCTTGTGCTTGTCGTTTGCGCGGATGATGAGCGCGTCCTGAATAGCAGGTCGCTCTGTCTCAAAATGCACGTCTACGACTGGTCCGATAACTTCTGTAATGGTTCCTGTGTTCATAATCAAGTGGTTAAGTAATGGTGCCTCTATTAATGTCCCGCTCACTCATCGTATTCGGGTCGAGTGCTATGAGTGTCGGTGTGTAGGAGAATAATTTTCTCCTTAGTGTCTGCTAGCGCTGGA
>CAZPVV010000010.1:0-11856 GCA_964590505.1 uncultured Candidatus Saccharibacteria bacterium
AGTCCGCGCTCTGGGGAGCGAGAGCGCTTGCCGGATAAAGAAATACACCCGCCGAGTGGCGGGTGTTTTTCTAAGTGTGTGGCTAAGATCCTGCCGCTTCTTGAGAAGCGTTGTCTTCGTCAGTCACGTCACTTGTTGCACGGCATTCTTTCATTGCATCTTTGTAGGTGCTCCATGCAGAACGCTGAGCAGTCTTCCAGGTGCTCTTTGCAGACCTCATTGAAGTACGAAACGTTGACCATGCGCTTTTAACGGCGGCACGCACTTGAGCATTTGTGTTGCCGGCAGTGTAGGCAGCAGCGAGTGCTGTCTTACGTGCACTGTACGCACTGTTGACGGCCGTGCCGTGCGCAGCAATTGCAGTTCCGATAGACGTCTCACGAGCAGCAACTGCTGAAGCAAGACATGCAAGTGTGGTTGCAGAAGCGCTTCCAGAAACGCCCGTACGACGAGAACCAGATTCAGCGTGCGCCGTGCCGGCAAGCGCAAAGCTCGCAACAAGTGCCAGAACAAGAAAATTACGAATCATAGGAATACAGAAATAAGGGTTAAATGGGGACCGCAGGGTCCTCAGTACAGTATAGACCCTATGGTTTCTTTTTACTTTCGTGTTGGTGATAGGTGTCAAATTCCTTCTCAAAGACTGAAATGACCTCGTCACTCATGTCTTCCACATCAATAAGCTCATCTCGCGCCTCCTTTATTGAGCGAATAAGCTCATCAAGCTTCAACTGAATGGTCTGAGCATCTCTGCTTTGTGTGTTTTGCAGGAGTACAACAAGGAGGAACGTAAGAATGGTGGTCCCAGTGTTAATGAGGAGTTGCCAGGTGTTTGAGAATCCAAATATAGGACCCGTTACGGCCCAAAGAATGATAACCAAACAAGCAAAGGTAAAAGCCCAAGGGGATCCAGCAATCTTGCTGGTGCGGTGTGCGAACTTGCGGAAGATATCGTGCATAGTCTCAGGGTATCAGTTGGGGGACGAAGTGGAGTGGACGGGGTGGATAGTAAAATCAAGAAAATTGATAGAATGCCGGAAATTGGGTAGTATGCGCTGGTGCGGTAAGCCGATGTAGCTCAGTCGGTAGAGCGCATCCATGGTGGGCCGCAAAGCCCTGCCCACCTACGTGGCGACACATAGGTGAATCCCGAATAACGGTTAATAGCTCCACAAGCCAAGACCGTGGCGCCACTCGCGCCCGAACGACTGACAAGGGCATCTCTTTGAGATGAAGATACAGTCTAGCCCTTCTCCGCGTGGTCAGAGAGAGAAGGTGTAAGCGAAGGATGAGGTCGCCGGTTCAATCCCGGCCATCGGCTCTAGAAGAAGAAAAGACGACCACTTGATAACTCATTCAGTGGTCGTCTTTTCTAATATAATTAAGGAATGTCTAGACAGAGAAAACCGCGCGAGAAATGCTTGGCTTGTGAGAAGGAAACCTATCGTCCCAGCTATAAATATTGTAGCAACGTTTGCCAAATGGAATTTCAGCATGTTTCCTACATTACAAAATGGAAGAATGGAGAAGAAAGTGGTCTCAGAACAACAGGAATAGTTAATAACCCTATAAAGCGTTACTTAAGAGAGAAATTCGGAAATAAATGTTGTCTGTGTGGCTGGAACGAAACCAACCCTAAAACAGGAAAGGTTCCACTCGTAGCAGATCACATAGATGGGAATTGGTGCAATAACACTGAGGATAACTTGCGCCTGATTTGTCCCAACTGCGATTCACTAAGTCCAACATATGCAGCTCTCAACAAAGGAAAAGGAAGAAAAAACAGAGTGATAAGTAATCGAACGGTAACAGCACGGAGCCTTGTTGAGTAAAGGAAAGAATCTTCTCGCTCCACATAGAATATGTTATGTTTCTATCGTTCGCCACCTTAGCTCAGTTGGCAGAGCGTATCATTCGTAAAGATAAGGTCCGGAGTTCGATCCTCCGAGGTGGCTCAAGGGGCCTCTATAACAAAAGCGCTCTTTAGGGAGCGCTTTTGTTATACTCCCTCTATGAATCCCGAGGAGCGTATACAGGAAATTGAAGCGCTTATGGCGTCCCCTTCGTTTTGGAGCGACAAAGATACTGCGCAGAAATTGGTGCGCGAATACCAGAACCTCAAGGAGGGTGGAGGAGGAGATGACCATGCCGCCGGCCCCGCAACACTCGCTATTCTTGCGGGTGCTGGTGGAGACGATGCGGAGGACTTCGTGCGCATGTTGCGCGGTATGTATGAGGGGTATGCCGAGCGCAAAGGGTGGGGAGTGCGAGAGCTTGATGCAAACGAGAATAATCATGGAGGGTTTCGTAGTCTTATGCTTGAGATTACGGGTAAGCATGTGTACGGACGTCTCCGCCATGAAGCAGGGGTGCATCGCTTGGTGCGTATCTCCCCATTCAACGCAAACGACAAGCGACAAACCTCATTTGCACTTGTTGAAGTACTACCAAAACTTGGGAAAACAGAGCAACAGGAGCTCCGGCCCGACGAACTTGATATTCAGTTTGCAAAGTCAGGGGGAGCGGGAGGCCAGAATGTGAACAAGCGGGAGACTGCTGTGCGCATTACCCACACCCCATCAGGTATTTCCGTTCATGTTTCAAGTGAACGTAGTCAGCTGGCTAACCGAGAGAAGGCAATGGAGCTTATTGCGGCAAAACTCTATGCGCGCGACATTGCGCGCGCAGAAGCTGAAGCAAAAGGACGCTCTATAGCGGGGAATACTGCAAACGAGTGGGGCAGTCAGATGCGCTCGTATGTTCTGCATCCTTATAAAATGGTGAAGGATCACGAGACAGGGCATGAATCAGGAAATCCAGACGCTGTCCTTGCCGGGGAATTAGACGAATTTATAGACGCAGCAACCAGCACTCTGGTATAATGCACCGGTCATGATCTATTTCGACAAGGTGAGCAAAATGTACCGAGACGGTACGCCCGCACTTGAAGATGTTACGCTCTCGATCTCTCCCAAAGAGTTCGTTTCTATCGTCGGCCACTCTGGCGCCGGCAAAACCACCCTCCTTAAAATGTTGTTGGTACAGGAGAAACCAACACAGGGTTCCGTCTTCTTTGAAGACGTTGATGTGCACACACTACCCAAAGGATCTCTCCACCACTATCGCCGAAAGATCGGTATGATCTTCCAAGACTTCCGTCTTATTCCAAACAAGACGGCGTATGAGAACATTGCGTTTGCAATGGAAGCCGCAGGCCGTCCTGACGACGAGATTGCATCGGACGTGCCATACATCCTTGACCTGGTTGCGCTTGGTAACAAAGCACATCATTTCCCTGATCAACTCTCTGGTGGGGAACAGCAGCGGGTCGCTATTGGTCGCGCCATCATTAATCAGCCGGACGTGATTGTGGCGGACGAACCAACCGGGAATCTTGATCCGGTGAATACGTTTGAGATTGTAGAGATATTGAAAAAGATTAATGAGCTCGGGACCACCGTGCTTATCACCACACACAACAAGGGTGTGGTGGATTCAATGGGCAAGCGCGTTATTACTATGGAGCAAGGTCGCGTGGTGCGCGACGATGCGCAGGGACACTATATTTTATAAAACGATATGTGGATGATGCTACAACGAGTGTTTACTGCAGGCGCCAAGTCTTTTGTTCGTAGTGGCTCGGTGTCCTTTGCAACCGTGCTCATCATGACGGTGACACTCCTCATCATCGGGTTCTTTATGTTCCTGTCTGCTGCACTTTCAACCACTCTTACCTCAATTAAGGACAAGGTGGATGTGAATGTGTATTTTGTTACCACTGCGTCAGAGGAAAGTATTCACGCACTTCAAGGAGAAGTTGATGCACTGCCTGAGGTTGCGGCAACAGTCTACACCTCCCGTGACGCGGCCCTCGCTGAGTTTCGCGCGCGCCACGCAGACGACGAACTTACCATTCGTGCACTTGATGAGCTTGGAGAGAATCCGCTCGGTGCGTCTCTTTCTATAAAAGCAAAAGATCCGGCACTTTATGGAGGAATTGTTGAATATCTTGAGAATGGTGCGACGAATGCGTCCATCATTGATCGCGTGAACTACTTCCAGAACAAGACGGTGATTGATCGTTTGTCTAATGCAATTAAGACAACGAGCACTGCAAGTACCATCATTGTCGCGTTGTTTGTGCTCGCATCTACCATCATCGCCCTTGCCACCATTCGCCTTGCAATATACAGCGCACGTGACGAGATCGCCGTGATGCGTCTGGTTGGCGCCTCAAACATGTACATTCGTGGTCCGTTTATTGTGGTTGGTATGTTGTCAGGACTGTTTGCCGCACTCATTGCGCTCATACTTTTTTATCCTGCAACGTGGTTTGTCGGGAAGGCGACTGCCATATGGCTTGGCGGGTTTAACGTCTTCACGTACTACACCAGCAATTTTGCGCTCTTCTTCTTTGCGCTTGTAGGTGCCGGTATCTTGGTTGGTGGGTTTGCAAGTTATCTCGGCGTACGACGCTATCTCAAAATTTAAGTATGGCCGAGCGACATAAGTACGTGTTTGTGGTGGGTGGTGTGATGAGTGGTGTCGGCAAGGGAATTGCGACAAGCTCCATGGGACTCATCCTGCAGGAGCGCGGGTATCCTGTGAACCTGGTGAAGGTTGATCCATACCTCAACGTTGATGCGGGGACGATGAATCCAACCGAACACGGTGAGGTGTTTGTGCTTAATTCAGGTCTTGAGACTGATCAGGACATGGGTAACTATGAGCGGTTCCTTAACCGTGACCTAGGTCCTGAGGACTACATGACGAGCGGTATGGTGTATCAGACGGTCATTAACCGTGAGCGCGCGCTTGGATACGGTGGTAAGTTCGTGGAAGCTATTCCGCACGTGCGGGACGAGATCCTGCGTCGCATAGAAGCAGCGGCTGCCCACTCCGGCAGCCGCATCTCTGTTATAGAGATTGGCGGAACGGTGGGAGATTTCCAGAATGCACTATTTATTGAAGCGGCGCGCGTACTCAAGATGAAGTATCCAGAAGATGTGGCTATAGTGATGGTTTCGTATCTTCCCATTCCAGGAACCATTGGGGAAATGAAGACTCGTCCCACACAGCACGCGATTCGTGAGCTTAACTCATACGGCGTACAGCCAGACTTTGTGATTGCGCGTGCGTCTCTTCCACTTGATGAAAAGCGCAAAGAGAAGCTTGCTATTTGGTGTAACTTGCGTCCTGACCACATCATCTCAGCTCCCGATGTGGATTCCATTTATGACGTGCCACTTAACTTTGAAGCAGACGGGCTCGGCGACCGATTGCTTGATGCATTGCATCTTTCAAAGAATAAACGCGCAGACTTTAAGGCGTGGAGGGAATTTGTAGAGCGCCGGAAGACGGAGAGCCCTGAAGTGAAAATTGGAATTGTAGGCAAGTACTTTGATACGGGGGACTTCGTGTTGTCGGACGCCTATTTGTCGGTGATTGAGGCGCTCAAGTTTTCTGCAGCTGAAGTGAAAGCAAAGCTTTCTATCACCTGGATTAACGCGAAGAATTTTGAGAAGGGAGAAGATGTAGAAAGTCTTAAAGCGTATGACGGCATATTGGTGCCGGGCGGGTTTGGAGAGACGGGTATTGAAGGGAAGATCAAAGCGATTCAGTTTGCACGTGAGCATAAGATTCCATACTTTGGTTTGTGCTACGGCATGCAACTTATGGTGGTGGAGTATGCACGTAACGTACTTGGTATAAAGGAAGCACATACCGTTGAAATCAATCCAGCCACACCACATCCTATTGTTGATGTGATGGAGAGCCAGAAGGAGGTTATTGCGGAAGGTAACTTTGGAGGCACGATGCGGCTGGGCGCGTATCCTGCCGTACTTAAGGATGGATCCATTGCACGCAATGCGTATGGAGCAAAACAGATATCAGAACGTCATCGTCATCGCTATGAGATTAACAATGCGTATGTTCCCCAGCTTGAAGAAGCAGGCCTCGTCTTCTCTGGTACCTCGCCTGATGGGGTGCTCATGGAAATTGCTGAGCTCCCACAGAGTGCGCACCCATTTATGCTTGGAACCCAGTTCCATCCTGAACTTATGGCGCGACCTCTTTCTCCACACCCTCTGTTTACGGCTTTTCTTTCCGCAAGCTTGAAGAAGTAGCTTAATTACAGTATCGTGTGCGAACCGGAAGTAACTCCTGTTGCTTTCGGTATTGCGGGATCGTCTAATGGTAGGACAGCGCTCTCTGGAGGCGTTTATCTAGGTTCGAGTCCTAGTCCCGCAGCTAATGGACTTCGGGGACGTCAAAGCGACGTCTTGACTGTAGATAGTTCAGGATTAGTAAAGGAATAAACATCTAGGGAGTTTTGCTGAAGAGACGTCTCGCCCTTGCACTTCATATGCCATACTATCTTCATGAAACGGGAGGATATGCTCAAAATCAAAGCCTATGAAAGAGTTAACTGACTCCTTGGTTTCCTGGTGGCGGGAAAAAACAAATGGCCCCTTATATTTCACGTATCTAACATTTCTTGCTGGCTGGAACTGGAGGTCTATTTACATCCTTTTCTTCGATTCAAGTGAGTCATACAGCTTGCCAAGATTGGAATACTTCAACAGCTTCGTTGCGCTGCACGGGTTAGGTCCGTGGTTTGACCCAGTTCTTAACGCGACATGGGCACTTGTGCCCCCAACTCTGCTAACTTTTCTCGCTGTTCGTTATCTGCCCTATGTAAATGCATGGGCACATGACTGGCATCTGAAGCATTACTTCCGACGAAAAGAAGCGTGGGACAAGGCGTCTATAGACTACGAGAGGAAACAAGCTGGTTTTTATCAGCAGCGCACGCGTGCTACTAAGGCAAAAAGGGCAGCCAAAACGGAGCTCGATCGCGTTCTTACACCAGAGGAAAAATGGGACGATGAGTTTGCAAACCTAGATCAGTCAGGAGTTGATGCTTTACAAACACTGTTCAGAATTATCTACAATACATCTGGATCATATTCGGCTATACCGAACTCAGTTTCTGTCGTAAATAGAAGATCTACATATGTAAGCTCACAAGCACTTGCCAGAATTGATGGTCTTGGTGTGGCGAATATTAACTTCACGAGCGGCAACATGTCCCTGACTGATAAGGGTAAGTTATTTATAAGACGCCTTCAAGAGAAAGGGCTCGCGTAGTTAAAGTTTCCGCATAACGAAGTGACCCCGTAAGTGTCACTTCCACGTCTTGCGCACCTCGTCTCGCGTGAGACGATTCTGGACAATGCCCATCACACCCGAAGACCTTGCCGGCTTTCAAGAGACCTATAAGAAGGCGTTCAACCAAAGCCTCAGCGACGAGGAGGCCAGGGAGATGTTTGAGCGCCTCATCTGGCTCTACAAGAATGTCCTCGGATACGGCCGCAAACCCGAGCCCGCTCCCGCACCCGAAAACCTCGAGCCGCTACTCGCGCCTCCCTCTGAGACCGTGGTGGTGTACGTGGTGCGAGACGGGATGATGCTCGTCTCTCAATCGCTCGAGTTCCCGGTCCGCGACCCGAAGATCTTCGCGCCCTCTGGAGAGATCCTCCCTGAGGACGGCATGGCGAGCTTCGCCGCGCAGCGCGTTGCGCAGTTGCAGACCGGCCGTCACAGCTTCCGCATTGTGAAAGAGCTCGGCACCGACGAGACCGAAGCAGGTACGCGCTACTTCTTCCTCGCAGAGCCGGCCTCCGGACTGCCGAAAGCGAGTTGGCGCGTGTTCCCAGGGAAGGGCAGCTCGGAAGTGCCGATAGAGTGGTTCTGGTTGCCGCTCGAGCAGGCAAGCGACCTGGCCGACAACCAAGGAACCTTCGTGCACCTGATCCTCAAAGAGGATGCATAAGCTGCTAGCTGGCTAAAATACAGAAATCGTTGTATATTTCGCCCGGACGGATTGGTCATAGCCGCTAGTTTCTGAACATCGGAACCTGCCGGCTATGACTACCAATCCCGGTTGGTCGTAGCGCATTTGAGGAGATTTCTCATGAGCGCTGTGGCCAGACAACCCAGCACCCCGCACATCATCGACTGCGACGTCGACCCATTGCTTTCTGACAGATGGATGAGGGTTGAGGAGCACGAGAAGGGTGGTCAACTCGCCTTTGACCCGTCGAACATCGAACTCTATCTCGACGACAACCAGAAGGACGGTGGGTCCATTGACGGCTACGAACTCCGCAAGGAGTTGGCGGACAAGAGCACCTTCGTACTCAATGCCAATGTCCTCGATTACCTGCTCGCTAATTCGCATCTCATCCCCAAGGAGTGGACGGCGAAACGCGTCTTCTTCTGGGGCACCATCTACCGCCGTGATGGCAGCTTGTGCGTCCGCTGCCTGTGCTGGGGCGACGGCAGGTGGTATGGGGGCTACTACTGGCTCGGGAGCATCTGGCACAGCGACTGTCCCGCCGCGGTGCGCGTAGAGTGACATCACACTCACCCACAGCAAAAACCCATGCGAAGAGGGCCCTCGGGAAAACCGGGGGCCTTTTGCTTTATGCCGCCTGACGTGCCGGACAGTCAGTACAGCGACACCCGCGCATGGGGGACTTGGGGACTTCGGGGACTTTGATCACGCTATTCACCGATGTCGTGTGCCGCTCGCACACCTGTCGTAAGAGCGCGGTCCACTCGTCGCGCTTCGGTACGTCACGTATGGAGTCCAATAACGCGCGGACGGGGTCACTTGGTCTTGATGTGCGCCGCTTCGTTCTAACTTGATCCCGTTCTCCCAGCACTCTCACACAAAGTCGAACGGTTGGGGCACAACACAAACGTAAAGTTGACCAAATATACCCCCGTAGGGTATATTTGTCGTACATGAAGCTTGAAACAAAGAAGCAGATAAAAAACCGTCTTCGCCGTATAGAAGGGCAAGTGCGAGGACTTCAGGAATTGGTTGAGAAGGATACGTATTGCATAGATGTAATAACGCAAACCTCGGCGATAAAGAGCGCTTTGTCAGGCGTTGAGGATTTACTTCTTGAAAACCATTTGGATACTTGTGCATCTAATCAAATAAAGACAGGGAATATTGCCAAAGCAAAGCAGGAGATTCTTGCAGTCTATCGGCTAAAGAGAAAATAAGTATGAGTAATCATCAAACGTATCAGATTAAGGGAATGCACTGCGCTTCTTGCGCAGGCATCATTGAACGTACGGTTAAGAAGGTGGAAGGAGTTGAAAGGATAGAGGTAAACTACGGAACCGAGACGGCAAAAATCTCATACGACCAATCAAAAACCAACCCCAGCCAGCTTTCAGAGAAAATAAAGCCCCTTGGATATACACTCGTTGTCCCAACGGCGGACGCAATGGGTATGTCTGCCAGCGAGCACGAGGCACACACCGGCCTTAATCAATCCAAAACCGAGAAGCTTGCAGAGCTTAAGGATATGAAGTGGAAAATATTGACGGCTATCCCGTTGGCCATCTTTAGCATCTTTGTTATGGGGTGGGAGATACTTGGACAGTTTGGTGTGCTCAGAACAATACCCACAGTGTGGTATGAATTCTTTCATCACCTGCTACCCATCTTCGCTACCTATACACTCATTGTTGTAGGCAGGCCGTATCTGCTTGGCTTCTATCGTTTTTTCCGTTATGGAAAAGCAAACATGGACACCCACATTGGCATAGGTACGGTAGTCGCCTTTGTCTATAGCTTCACTCTTACGGCATTTGAGGAACCACTGCGACCATTCTTGAATGTTGAGCAGGGTTACTACGACGTAACTATCGTCGTCATTGTGTTTATTGCACTTGGTAAGTACCTGGAAGCCCGTTCAAAACTCAAGACAGGGGATGCTATTGAGAAACTTCTTAACCTTCAAGCAAAGACAGCACTTGTCATACGTGATGGTAGTGAAGTTGAGATTCCCATAAGTCAGGTACTGCGTGGGGATCTAATCGTGGTGAAGCCAGGAGGAAAGATCCCTGTTGACGGTGTGCTTTCACAGGGAAGCTCGTACGTTGACGAGTCGATGGTTACGGGTGAGCCAATAGCCGTGGAAAAGAAAGCCGGAGACTTAGTTGTCTCAGGTACGATAAATACAAAAGGACACTTTATATTTAAAGCCACAAAAGTGGGTGGAGAAACACTGCTGGCGACCATTATAAAAATGGTAGGAGAGGCTCAAGGTAGCAAAGCCCCTATTCAAGGTCTCGCCGATAGAATTTCAAGCATCTTTGTGCCAGTGGTACTGGTATTCGCTGTTTTCGTTTTCGCCGCGTGGATGTTCTTCGGTATTCCAGCACTTGGACTTGCGCAAGCACTTTCGCTTGGACTCACGTCGTTTGTGGGTATTCTTGTTATCGCGTGTCCTTGTGCTCTCGGTTTAGCAACCCCTATCGCCGTTATTGTTGGTGTAGGAAAAGGAGCACAGGAAGGGATCCTTATAAAGGATGCCGCAACGCTTCAAAAGCTTCAGAGTGTGAATACTGTCGTGGTGGACAAGACGGGCACCATCACCAAGGGAAAACCAGAAGTAGTTGCTGTGGAGTTGTATGCAAAATACAAAGAGCCTGAGGTTCTTCATATTCTTGCATCGCTGGAAAGTAAGTCTGAGCACCCGCTCGCAAGCGCAATACTTGCGTATGCAAAAGAGCATTCTATTGAACCCCAAAGTACCAATTCGTTTGAGATTATTGAAGGAAAGGGAGTTAAAGGAACACTGGCGGGTACTGAATACTTCGCCGGCAACGTCAAACTCATAACCGATTTAGGGGTAGCCTTTGATAGTACTGCGCTTGCCGTGCAGACGAGCCAGGGAAGAACACCAATTATTCTTGCGACTTCAAAAGAGGTGATTGGACTCGTTTGGGTCGCCGATAGAGTAAAACCGGAGGCGGTAGTTGCAATACAGAAGTTGCATGAGATGGGTATCAAGACGGTCATGCTTACCGGCGATAATCAACAAACTGCTGAGGCTATCGCGAAGGAGGTAGGTATTGATGATATCGTCGCTGAAGTTCTACCCGGCGAGAAACTCGAGAAGATAAAAGAACTGCAAGCAGGAGGACGTATTGTGGCAATGGCAGGTGATGGGGTGAACGATGCGCCTGCGCTCGCACAAGCAGATGTTGGTATTGCCATGGGAACGGGAACGGATGTTGCTATTGAGACTGCGGGGATAACTCTCCTTGGTGGTGACATAGGAAAGCTCGTAAAAGCAATACGTTTGTCGCGCCTCACCATGAGTGGTATCAAGCAGAATCTATTCTGGGCGTTTGCCTACAACATTGTCGGTATTCCTATTGCAGCGGGCATTCTATTCCCACTCTTCGGATGGTTGTTGTCACCCGTTATTGCGGGACTGGCGATGGCGCTCTCAAGTGTGTCTGTGGTGTTGAACTCACTTCGATTAAAGGCCGTAAAATTGTAATTCATGGAAACCTACACCTTTCATATTCAAGGAATGCATTGCAAGTCCTGCACACTGCTCACCGAGGGAGAACTCATGGATTTGCCCGAAGTTACTCATGCACAATCTTCACTCAAGTCGCATACGGTTGATGTCACCGGCGAGTTCGGCGAGCAGACACCCGATCAGATCGCAGCGTATCTTACAGAGCCACTCAAGAAACATGGTTATAGTATTCACTTAGATAAACAACCGCATACAGTCAGGTGGAATGATTTTACCTACGCTGTTCCCGTAGCCGCTGTCCTCATTGCGCTATTTATCGTTCTTCAAAAACTTGGCATCGTCAATCTCGCGGGTAGGGGAGAGATGACGTACATGACTGCATTCGTTATCGGACTTGTTGCCTCGGTATCTACTTGTATGGCGGTTGTTGGTGGTTTAGTGCTTTCCATGTCCGCGACCCACGCAAAGGAAGGAGCGGGTATTCGTCCACAGA
>CAZPVV010000011.1:0-11721 GCA_964590505.1 uncultured Candidatus Saccharibacteria bacterium
ATCTGAGCCGCCTCCCGGACTCGAACCGGGGACCTTCACTTTACAAAAGTGTTGCTCTACCAACTGAGCTAAGGCGGCGTTTGCGACATCCTACCACACTATAGGGATTCTTTGATAGTCTCCTTTTTACGCTTTCGCACGAGCCGAAACTGGGATAAAGATTCCCGCATATCAAAGCGCGGTTTCTCAGGAATACTGGGTGTCTGTGGACGGGTACTACGCAAGTACTTTACAACACGGGTCAAGAGTCGCTCCAAAACCCGGACGACAATGAGGGAGGCGTGAGCAATGTCATGTGCGATACGGGCAACCAACGTTCGGAAAAAATGCGAAAGGAATGCACTCCAGTCTACATGTGTAGCAATAAAGAGCGCCTTATCTGTCTTCTCATCTACTGTATTGCGTAGTCCCTCAAAAAAACGTACCCCACGGGCGCGTTCAAATCGGGTGAGGAGGAGAAACCCAATGAAGAGTGCGAGTGCACAGACTATGGCGATGAGATACGCCATATACGTTATTAGCGAGCGGAGAAGCGTGCGAAGCGGGTTATCTCTACGCGCTCCCCAAACTTCTGAGATGCTTCCGTAATAAGATCATTCACCGTCTTAGAATCATCCTTAATATATGGCTGATTAAGGAGCACCTGATCCTGGAAGTAGCTCTTCATTTTGCCCTCAAGAATCTTCTCCTGCATCTCTGCTGGTTTGTCTTTCACCTCCTCCTTAAACACCGCCTCAGCTGCGGTACGAGCTTCTGGAGCAATGTCAGCGTCAGAAAGGAAGCTCGGGTTCGTTGCCGCAACCTGCATCGCTATCTCACGTGCAAGCGCACTAAACTCTTCGTTACGGGCCACGAAGTCCGTCTCAGAAGAAAGAAGTACCATGGCGCCAATTTCTCCCCCGTGTAGGTATGTCGCAACGGCACCAGCGCCGAGCTCACGGTCTGCTTTCTTGTCAGCCGCTGCTCCTGAGCGCTTACGCAGAATAACCTCTGCCTGTTCCATGTCTCCACCCGCCTCCTCCAGTGCTTTCTTGCACTGCATGATTGAAACTCCCGTTTTGTCGCGGAGTGTCTTAAGCGTTTCGGTAGAGATTTCCATATACAGGTACAGATTACGTCATCAATTAATGCGCACTAAAAGTGTAGGGCAAATTAGCCCTTGCGTCCCATCTCGTATGCAGCTGCGAGCTCGCTCAATACGAGTGATACGGTCTCGCGAGAAGAATCGTTTCCAACGATAGGAAACGCTGCGTCACGAACGTTACAGTCAGAACTCATAACACCAATGATAGGAATACCTGCGGCAAGAGCCTCGCGCGTTGCGTGTGCCTCGTGACGGGTATCAACGATCACCATAGCGTCAGGGCGCTTTGCAAGATCACGAACACCATCAAGGCGCTCTGAAAGACGATCAATTTCACGATCAATGTAAATACGCTCAAGCTTGGTGTATAGCTTGTTAAGCTCACCTGATTCACGCTTTGCAGAAAGATCAGCAAGACGATCAATACGCTTCTTGATCTCTACAAAGTTGGAGATAGTGCCTCCAAGCCAGCGGCCGGCAACATAGGGAGTACCAATACGGCGAGCAGTGTCACGAACGATATCTGACACCTCGCGCTTCCCTCCCACAAACAAAACGGTCTTCCCGTCGCGTGCAAGTGCTGCAATAGCGGCCTTGGCTTCTGCAAGCTGGTCGTTTGTTTTGGCAAGGTCAAAAATCTCCACACGAGATTTCGTGCCGATAATAAAAGGCTTCATTGAAGGGTGCCGGCGGCTTTTTAGCTGGGCAAAGTGCGCGCCCGTCGCAAAGAGACGGTCAACACCAGGTCCGGCCATATCAGTTATGGTCATATCGCTCATAAAGGTACCATAGGGCTAAATAGGAAGCAATTGCTGGCCTTTAGTCCACTTCCTCGACAGGCCCGACCCCTCCCTCAAGCGCCCGGGCCTTTAAGGTCTCCACAATGTCGTCTAGCCCCCCGAGCATGATTTTAGGGAGATTGTGCCAGGATTCTTTGAGACGGTGGTCGGTCACACGGTCCTGCAGGAAGTTATAGGTTCTGATCTTTTCTGAACGGTCTCCAGTCCCAATTTGACCAGCTCGCAGGTCTGCGTGCTTTTTAGCCGCCTCCTCCTCAGCCAGATTCTCAAGTTTAGCGGTAAGGATTTGCATTGCTTTCTCACGGTTGCCGAGCTGACTACGCTCGCTTGAACTACGCACATCAACACCCGTTGGTATGTGCACCAGACGCACCGCAGACTCCACTTTGTTCACATTCTGCCCTCCAGCACCACCCGAGCGGGTAAACTCCATGTGAATGTCGGCTGGGTTAATCTCAAAGGTTGATTTGGGGCGTATAGGGAGCGCCGCAACAGATGCGGTAGAGGTATGAATACGACCTGACTTCTCGGTAAGGGGAACCCGCTGCACGCGATGGACTCCCGTTTCAAAACGGAGCGCTTCATAGGCCTCAGCGCCATTAATTTCAATGGTGAGCTCGTCAATAATGCGCACTTTCCATCCCCTCGCTTCCGCATACTTCAGGTACATATCCTTAAGCTCGCGGGCAAAAAGTGTCGCTTCATCCCCTCCAGCACCCGCACGGAACTCAAGCACGATAGCGCTCGGTTTTGCGGCTTCTTCCTTATCTTTATTTAGGATATGTTCGATCTCCTTCAGTATTTCTGTCTTACGCTCTCCTATTCGCTTCAGGTCGTCATGCGCCATTTCAAGAAGTTCTGCATCGCCTCCTGCCGCTTGAATTGCCCCCTCTTCTTCCTCAACGAGACGCTCAAATTCCTCCGCAAGGTATGCGGTTGCGAAGTTCTTCTTAAAATCTGAGGAGTATTCCATAGAGAGATAATAACGCGAGAGCGCCCGCCCCAAAAGTAGGGCGAGCGCTCAAGAAAGCTCCGTCATTTACTTACGCTTCAGTGCGCGCTGTTTAAAGCGCTCTACGCGACCCGTTTTATCAAGGGTACGATCCTCTCCTGTGTAGAAAGGATGAGACTTTGAGGAGATCTCAACGATAACCTTTGGGTACTCCTTCCCTTCAAAGGTACCGGTGTCGGTAGCTTTAATCGTAGAGCCAATAAGAAAAGCCTCGCCGGAGGCAATATCTTCAAAGATTACGTGGCGGTAGTCGCTTGGGTGAACGTCTTTCTTCATGTAGTAGGTAGCCTATCATACGCAAAACGCCCGCGCAATGCGGGCGTTTTGCTCCCCACTTCCCCACTTCTCTAGAACTCCTGGAAGCTTGGGATGACGTTAACGACGGCTGTAGCCGTAGCTCCCGTACAGGTAACCGTATAGGTTGACTGAGCGGTGATAGCTGGCGTCGTAAACGTTGTGTCGGTGACCGAACACATGTTTGACGTAATGGTTTGAGCGCCACCAGCTACGACCCCAGGACCTGAGAGCGTACAGTTTCCACTGATACCGCTACCACTCACGGTGATCACTGAGGTTCCTCCTGGCGTCACACGATCGGGTACTGCAGTAATCGTTACCGTTGGGTTTGAACACGGTGTTCCAACCGCAACCGTTCCACAAGAGTCGGTCTCCCCTGTCGCTGTAACCGTCACATCCATACCGTAGTATCCCGCGGTGTTATACGTGCGATTGAATGTTGCGGGCTTTGAAGCCTGTGCAGCAGCCTCTGATGGGTCCCATGTGTATGCGGTAGCGCCATACGTAGACGGTGTTGCGCTCCACGTTATGGTTCCTCCAACCGCTACAGAAGATGCACTTGGGCTACACGAGAGCTCTGTTCCCGAAGTAGTTGCCGTAACCGTAACCGTTCTCCATGCGCTACAGTTATCGGTCTCATTTGACTCAACAACGGCTCCAGCAAGCGATGTGTTGCTATCTGCACAGGCACGGACGTAATACGTACCAGCAGCCGCAAAAGTGTAGCTTGCAGTTGTGGCGCTTGTAGCATTTGCGGCGAGGGTTGGTGACGCGGTTCCGGCAATAGTTGCAGTGACTGTTGTGTGGTCAGCGTTGTTGTCAATCTGAAAGGCATTTTGTGTAGATTGACCCGTTGTTGCGGCTCCAGTGTTCTGCACCGTTGAAGAGAAGGTCTTTGCTGTACCTGCAACTGCAGTGGTTGGCGTAACGTTACCTGCAACAAGGTTCGGATACGTAGTACCTGCAGCGACAGAAATCAAGGTCCAAGCTCCACAGTTGTTCGTCTCACTCAACTCACCAGCAACAAGACCATTAATATCTCCTCCTGAGCGCTTGTCTGCGCACGCACGTACGTACCAATTACCTGCGGTTGGAAGCGTTGCGGCATACGTCACTGCGCGATTTGCCCCTGCCGCAAGTATTGCGGTCGTTGTGCTGCCTAAGTCAGTAGTGTTTGCTCCTGCCGCGCTCGTTGCTCGTTGGAACAACACCGGGAAGCTCACGCCAGTAGTTGCTGCACCACTGTTTGTTACGGTTGCTGAGAATGTAGTTGCCACCGCTGCAGTTGCGGTTGTTGGCGTTATAGCACCTGACACGAGGTCTGGTGAGGCACCAACGGTAACGCGCGCACTTGCTGACGCGGAACCGGCAGCATTTGTACACGTAACGTAGTAATCCTTAGTTGCGGTTGGAGACACTGAGCGAGTTCCGGACACTGCTCCTGCAGTGAATCCCGTACCCACACACTGATCAGCATTCGTTGAACTCCAGGTGAGTGTTGAAGACTGGCCACTCGTGATGTTTGTTGGATTTGCCGTCAGAGTCGCCGTTGGTGCTGGTGGCGGAGGCGTACAGGTTCCACCAGTAGTGGTGGTGTACTGAATTCCCCAGTAGATTGTCTCCTTGCTTACGTTACCTGAAGAAGGAGAGATCGTTGTCTCGGTTGCTTTTGCCTGAGCTGGACCAGTTACGGGATCAACAAACATACATTTGTAACGTGTTTGTGAGTTCTCGCCTGAACCGTAGTCTTGTGTGTACTTGTAGTTACACGTTCCGTAGGCTGCACACTCGTTAATACACTGCTGGTAGTGATTTTGACTGTCATAGAGGCCTCCGCCATTTAGTGCGTTAGGACCATCTATATTGAAAATCACCTTAGCTGCAGACTCGTCAAACGTTGGGTAGATGGCTTCTCCGGTCACATCTGCCTCAGTGTTCTCATAACAACCTTGGTTGTCCACGGTAATAGTGACTGAGGCACTTGTTGCTGACGATACATCAGTACACGTTACGGTATACGTTTTTGTAAGCTGAGGAGACACCTGCATAGACCCACTATTCGCCACTTGACCAATACCTTGGTTAAGAGACGCTGATACTGAGTTAAAACAATTCCAAGAAAGCGTTGCTGAGTTACCCGCAACAAGCGTCGTTGGGGTTGCTGCAATTTGTGCCGTTGCGGCGTGTGCGGTGAGCGCCGGAGCAAAAGCGACGACCGCAAGTGCCGCGAGTGCCAGAACCTGAACACGGGAGATTGAGAGAATGTGTGACATACGCGATTACGGAAGAAGCTTATAAGAAGTAACGGACGCAGGGAGTGCGTGACGTGTGACTGGCTCAGCCGCGTCAGGAGTTGCGTACTCAAGAAGCTCCTGAGCATCAGCAACATGCGACACCGCATAGAGCTTTCCGAAGCGGAACGCAACACTCACCACACCATCGGGCAGTTCTCGCAGTGACGAGAACTTCAGTCCTCCTTCTACGCTAGACACTTTGTAGATGAAGAACTTTCCAATGAGTGCGTCGCGAATCGCAAGGTACGAACCATCGTCCGATACGATGACCGCATAATCCTTTGAGCCTTCAACCGTAATAGGTGAAAGAGAAATTGTTCCTGCTGCAATGTCAGCAACAGAAATTCCTTCGGGAGACGTGAAGAGAAGATAGGTCTTTCCGTCACGAAGGAAATATTGTGGAGCATAGCCAACCCCCATGATGTCAACGCTCTTGTCGCCAACGTTTACTTTTTTCACAAACGAAGCTTCAACGACTGATCCGGTAACTCCCGGCATCACTGATGCAAACGCAACTGATGCACCGTCTGGACTTGCTGCAAGCGTGTCCTTGTATTCGCCATCGGTATATACCGTCGTCGCCGTAGACCCGCGTACGGTTGCTATGTCAGTCGTACCGACAATACCAACCTGCACACCATTACGCTCACTGTACTCACTCAGTCCCGCAGGAAGCGCGAGTGGTTTAATATCGTCTCCCTTAAGTGCGAGGAACACGGATGAACCATCCTCGTTCATTCCTTCAACAAGAACACTACGATCCTCAAGTGATACGCCAAAAAGGCTTGAGAGCCATGAACGCACTGCAGGATTGAGCAGTACGGCGATAAGCACAATAATAATGACTACCACCGCGCCGGTGATAATAAGTGTGCGCGAAGGCATTGGTGCTTGAGGGCTCTGCGGAGCAGGAGCCGGGGGCACCACGTTAGGCACAGAACCTGAATTCATGTTTGGGGCTTCCATACCCTTTAGTATACGCAGGCAAAACCCACGTATTTTAACTATCCCCACCCACTTATTGGCTATTCAGCGTATCAATATCCTTTTGGAAGGCCGCTGCTTTACTCATAACACTGTTCGCATATGCTTGGCCCGCTACCGCCCAATTCCCTCCTGCGTAGTATTTAGCGGCTGCGGTGTGCTCCGCTTGTGCACTTCCTCCAGCAGCTCCCACATCAGCTAAATAAAGGCCTGTTGCGGTAATAGCGTGAAGCGAGTTCCAAGGATCCGTTGCTGCTACACCAAGTGAACCCTTGATACGTGCCTCATACATGGCCCACGTTGAAGGAATAAACTGAGTTGGTCCCATGGCTCCCCCGTATCCACCTGGCTGAGGGCACGAAATAGCGGTTGATTTCCAGTCACGACCAAGTGCTGTCACAATGCGTTCAAACGGTACCGTATCGCGCGGCACTTTCATCACTCCAAGAAACGGAGTACCCGTATTCTTTCCCTTGCCGTCTCCGGTCGTAAGGTCGGTGACCAAACACTGCCCCACATTCTTTCCAAGATCAGACTCCTGCGAAAGAATCGCGAGAATAAGTGCGGGACGAACTCCGGTAATGCGTGACGCTGTCTTTGCGTGATCAACAGCCGTACCAAACGGAATTGCTCCTCCACCGCCAGCAAGTGCAAACAACTCGGCACGAATTTGTGCTGCGGTGCGTTCATGCATTTGCTTCACCGCTTGGTATGCAGCTTCTTGTCCTTTTGTTTGCGCAAGAAGTTTTTGTTTTGCTGCTTCCTGTTGTTGCACCTTCTGCTGTTCAGTCACCTTCAAACGTTTCAACTTCTCCTGCTGACTTTTTTGTGACTCAAGCCCCTCTTTTTCGACTTCCGTTGATGCACGAGTTGTCGTCAATCGATCAAACGATTTATCAAGCGCATCATTAATAGATGCATACGCATCGAGGTCGCCAAAGAAGTCTGAGACGTCTTGAGCAGAGAACGCTACTTCGATAAGTGAGTAGTCATCAAACTCGCGCGTGTTGCGTATAACTTCTGCAAGAGCGCCACGTTGGTTCGCGAGTTGCCCCGTCAGCGTATTAATCGTTTTGGAATGGACCGTGATGTTCTGATCAAGAGCGCGTATCGCAATTTCTGTTGCTTGTACTTGGAGTTTTGCTTTCTTAATTTCCCCATCAAGAATGCTAATGTCGCGTTGAAGCGACGCCCCTTCTCCCTGGAGTTTATTAATGACCGTATTGGTTGCGGCGATTTGAGATTCAACCGAGTCTAGTTGTCGCTGTAGTTCTTGTCTGCGCTGTGCGGTCGCGTCAAGGCTCTGCGCGTAGATAATCGCAGGCGCTACCGCAATGAGCGACATCACGAAGAGCAAAGAAAAAAGTACGCGAGCACTCATGTCGTCCTAGTATAGCAAAAGGCGGTCCCTCTCGGAACCGCCTTTTGTGAAGCGTTCAGAATTCTTATGCTGCTTCTTCTTCCTTTCCTTTCTTCTCAACCTCAATGGCGCTCATGTCAGGACCCGCTGATGATGTCTCTTCTTCAACTTCAACTTCCTGAGCAAGAACGACGGTCTCTTCCTCATCAATAGTAGCGACCACCCCCTTTGGAAGACTAAGATCCTTCACGTGGATCTGATCACCAACTTCTGCTAGCGCGCTCACGTCTACTTGAATCTCGTGTGGCAAATCAGCGGGAGCACACTCAACGGGAAGCTCGTGCAATACCTTTACCAAGTTTGCGCCAAGCTTTACCGCCATAGACTCGCCTATAAAGGAGAGAGGAACTGAGACCTCAACCTTTGCTCCCTTCTCAAGGGCAAGGAAGTCAGCGTGGCGAGGAATGTTCGTCACGGGGTCGCGATCAATCTCCTGAATAAGAACCTGCATTGGCTTTCCAAGACCCTCAAGGTCAAGAACGCTGGATTCGCCTGTATCGCGAAGAATCTTGCTAAAGTCCTGCACAGAAAGAGAAATAGGGGTTGCTTCCTGCTTGTGTCCATAGACGACCGCAGGCATACGACCCTCCTTTGCAAGGAGCGTGGTTGTCTTGCCGATCTGGTCTCGGGTAGTTACATGTATCGTTGGCATAGTGTTGTCGAGTATGCCTCAGGAAGCACCGTTTCGCAAGGTGGCGGCCTATCCGCGGGCTTCTGCGACTTTCGCAAGGCGGGCCACGTAAGCTTCGCGGGCCGCGGGTATATTCTCATCCTTGCCGGCCCATATAGCGAGAGCCTCCTCTTGGAGCGCCCGGGCATAGGAATACGTGAGGGGCCATGGCGCATGCACTTCCTGCGCTTTTGCACATATAGCCCGCAGGTTCTCTGTTGCTTGGTCTGGGGTCTGACCACCAGAGAGGAACACGATACCAGGCACTGAAGACGGCACCGTTTCAATGAGCGCATCAACCGTACTCTGGGCAACCTCTTCTGGAGTATCTTCCTTTCCGCTTTTATTTCCCGACACCGCCATGGCTGTTTTTAAAATGACACCTGAGAAATCAACGGCATGATCTTGCAGTGTCGCCATTAGTGTTTCAACTGCTTGTATGAGTACTTCCTTTGCGCGCATACGACTATGATTCCCTTCAAGCAATACTTCAGGTTCAAGAATAGGCACCATCCCAGCCTCTTGCACATCGCGTGCGTACTGCGCCAGGCGCTTTGCGTTTTCTACAATCGCGGTTGACGTTGGGAGCGCATCGCCATTGATGGTGATAACCGCGCGCCACTTCGTAAATCCTGTGCCGTAGGTAGAACGGAAATTGGCAAGACGCTCAGGAAGTCCGATAAGACCTTTAGTTATGAGCTCATCCTTACTATTGGGGAAAGGTTCCGTTCCCTCATCTACTTTAATACCAGGAATAATGCCGCGGGACGCAAGAAGTTCGGGAAATGGAGTGCCGTCGTCTGCTTTCTGGTCTAGTGTCTCGCTATAGAGAATGACGCCTGAGAGATATTGCTCAATACCCGGGGTTGCAAGAAACAGGTCACGGAACTTGCGACGCATTTCCTCTGACGGTTCAATACCATAAAGTTTAAGTCGCTTGTCTGCACTTGCCGTACTTTCATCAGCTGCAAGAATTCCCTTTCCAGGAGCTACTAATTGTCGCGCGATTGAAGAAAGATCCACCATATATAGAAGGAGTGTATCACGCGCATGCTACCATCTCACATATATGGCACTTGATTTCTTTGCGGTGGGCGACATTGTTACCGAACCTTTTATTCGTCTTAAAGAAGCGCGCGTACATTGCAACATTGATGACGAGGCGTGTGAGATATGTATGCGTTGGGGCGACAAAATACCTTATGAAAAGGCAATTCTCATGCCTGCGGTGGGTAACGCGTCAAACGCGGCCGTATCTGCCGCTCGTCTAGGTCTCTCTTCAGCACTACGCGCGTATGTGGGGGACGACCGATATGGACCTGAGTGTCTTGAGGTGCTCAAAAAGGAAAATGTGGACACGCAGTTTATGGTTACCGAAGCTGGCAAACAAACTAACTACCATTACGTATTGTGGTACGAGAGCGAGCGAACCATTCTGGTAAAGCACGAAGACTACGCATACACGGCACCTGAGCTTACCGAGAGTCCAAAGTGGATGTATCTATCATCTCTTGCGGAGAACTCCCTTCCCTACCACCACGCACTCGTTGCTCTCCTCAAACAACACCCCGACACCAAGCTCGCTTTCCAGCCGGGCACGTTCCAAATGAAGCTAGGGCATGAAGCACTCAAAGAGTTGTATGAGCGAACGGAACTATTCTTCTGCAACAAAGAAGAAGCGGAACGCATTCTTGAACTTCCTATGGGACAGAATGTAAAGATACTTCTTGATGGACTTCGTGCACTTGGTCCTAAGATTATCGTCATGACCGATGGACGACATGGTGCATATGCCTATGACGGCACACGTAAAATGTTTGTTCCTATGTATCCTGATGCGCGTATGCCGTTTGAGCGCACCGGTGCAGGAGACGCGTTTGCGTCCACGGTAACGGCAGCACTCTCACTTGGGAAACCACTTGAAGAGGCTCTGTTGTGGGGACCAATTAACTCTATGTCAGTGGTGCAAGATGTAGGCGCACAACGCGGTCTTCTTACACGAGCACAGGTTGAAGAATATATTGCAAAAGCTCCGCCCGAGTACGTCGTTACTGATCTTCCCTAAACAAAAGACCCGCATAATGCGGGTCTTTTGTTATTCCTTTCCAAGTATTCTCCGCACGGCTCCTGCTATCGCCGGTGCATCAAGCTTGTAGTGGTGAATGAGTTCATCAGGCTCGCCTGACTGACCAAATTCGTCATGAATACCAAGGCGTGTAATAGGCACGGGGAATTGCTCAGACAGGCACTCAGCTACTGCACTTCCAAACCCGCCTGCGGTCTGGTGCTCTTCTATGGTGATTACTCGACCTGCCTTTGTCGCAACACTGACAATCGTTTCACTATCCAACGGCTTCACGGTGTGTACGGACACAACAATTGATCCGATACCATCCGCGTCTAGTGAGCGAGCGGCAAGCAAAGCGTTATAGGCCATTGATCCCGTTGCAAGAAGTGCAATTCGTGGCTTCTCACTTTCCCACAACACATTTGCCTTTCCTATTTCAAAGGGTGTTTCGGGAGTGGTGTACACCGGAACGTTTGAACGACCGAAGCGTATGTATACTGGCCCATCGGTTTTTGCAGCCGCTACAATTGCTTTCCTTCCTTCTTCAGCATCTGACGGCACAATCACCGTCATGTTGGGAAGCATGCGCATGAGACCAATGTCCTCAAGCATTTGGTGTGTTGCGCCATCGGGTCCGACTGACACTCCTGCGTGCATGCCGGCAATTTTCACCGGCTGATGATTAAGGGCTGCCGTCGTGCGAATCTGTTCATAGTTACGGCCTGGAGAAAAGGCTGCGTAGCTTGCGATGAACGGTACTTTGCCGGTAGCCGCAAACCCAGCAGCAAGAGCGGCCAAGTTTTGTTCAGCAACACCGACCTCAACAAAACGATCGGGAAATTCCTTTTGAAACCATTCTGCTCGTGTTGACTCGGCAAGGTCAGCGCACAGCACGACAACATTCGGGTTCTCTCTCCCTGCCTCTACCGTTCCCTTTCCAAAGCCGTCACGAGTTGGCTTCTTTTCAATCGCGGGATCAAAAACGTTGTCTGCAAGTTTTGCGTTTGTGTTAAGCATATTCGTGTGGGACTTTTCCCTTCATACTCCGTACTTCCTTAAGAAACACCTCCGCCTCTTCTTTTGTGGGTGGTT
>CAZPVV010000012.1:0-7783 GCA_964590505.1 uncultured Candidatus Saccharibacteria bacterium
GTATTCGCCTCAAGCATCGCCCGCTCCAGATCCCCCTGCGCAAAGAGTGCAGCCGCACTGGCTGCTTTCTTCAACGTTTTCTTGAGAAGCAACTCTTCTGCTGGTTTAAACTTTCCAATTACGTGCTTTACCACGCCTTCTTCACCTTTTGGCTTACGCACCTTCCCTTTTGTGGTAGCGCCTGAGATACCGACTTTCATTTGTATAAAATCTTTGGTCTTAAGTGCACGCATAATACTTTCAATACCCTTGTGTCCCCCGCTACCGCGTCCATAGGTCGTCATCTTGATAACACCAAGTGGAAGATCAAGCTCGTCACGAATGACGAGTAGTTTCTTTGCCTGTGCTTTTGACTTCACGAATGGAAGTGCCGACTTGCCTGAGTTATTCATGTAAACGTCAGGAATAACGAGTTGCACTTTTTCGTCGCCAATCATGCCGACAGAGACATGTGCGTATGCATTCTTCTTGAGTTCAAATGCAGGAAAATCATGAAGTTTCGCAAGTGTCTCCACCACCATACGCCCCGCATTGTGCCGGGTCTTTGCGTATTCACTCCCGGGGTTTCCAAGTCCTATGACGACGTAAGCCATGAGGAAACTATAGCAGTAACGTCAGAACCGCGCTTTGGGAAGTGATGTGCTGCGTTATCAACGATGATATGGGTTGCCTGTTTGAAGTGTGGAATGAGTTTGGCGTGATACTTAGGCGTTGCCACCGTCATGTCGCATCCGGCTGACACCACAAGCACGGGAACGGTAATACTCTTTGCATACTTAATACCGTCGTAACTAAAGAAATCAAACAACCACGGGCGACCTATCTTAAGCGTGCGGCCATCAGGGCCATTCCAATTGGTGAGCCCGCTCGTGAGCCATGCAAACAACCAAAGAACGAGTGCGAATCCATACGCCCCCGCAGCTAATGCCGCCGTCCACCACGACACCGCAGGCGCAATGAGCACCAACTTCTCTGCAAGCCCCGGGTGTTCAGATACAAAACGCATAACGACTAATCCACCCTGGCTGTGTCCACCAAGGATGAGTGGCTCCGTATACCAGGGCAGTTTTTCAATTGCTG
This sequence comes from uncultured Candidatus Saccharibacteria bacterium, assembly GCA_964590505.1. Lineage (GTDB taxonomy): Bacteria > Patescibacteriota > Minisyncoccia > Phycocordibacterales > Phycocordibacteraceae > C7867-001. Next base: position 1,081 of record CAZPVV010000012.1, read on the forward strand.
AGAGTGTGTCATCAAGATCACGCAGTGCACCGCTCGTGGTTGAGGTAGTGAAATCGCCATCCGGACCATTTGCTCCGTCAGCAAAGTCAAAAGTGAGTGCTTGGTATCCGGCACTCACTGCCGCGTGAGCCGCCGCGACAACCACCTCCTGGTCTTTCCATCCCCCAAGCCCGTGCAACATCACGAGTGTACCTTGTGGAGCCCTCTCGGGGGTGTAGAGCGTTGCCGGCATACGCTTCCCGTGCCGGTTCTGGAGCATGAGTTCCGTTTTGTTCATAGAGGGATAATACCAGGTTACATCATTGACGTAGAACACCGGTGTCGTATGCTCCCCCTTAGGCCAGGCAAGGAACACAGCCATGTGGTTTGAACCGCGCTGCCAATATTGCAGAGGAAAGAGCGTCCATTGCTCGTGGTGCAAACGGCCACGGGACGACACGTACGCGCTGAACCTCAGTGACGGAGTGGCTGAGCTTTTCTCACCACCCCCGCTTGAGAAAGTCGTCGCGAAAAACAAGAATCGCGACCATCTACGCCTTGTGGCGATTCATGGACGCTTACTGTAGAGGCATTGAGTCCGCGCGGAAACGCGCGGACTTTCTCTGTTGTATTGACGCGCGCGAGAAGAGGAATACAATGACGCTCAATGAAGTTCATCGGCAGTGCACTGAAAGAGATTCTCACCTTCATCGTGCTCGCCGTTTTGATTGTCGTCCCCATTCGCATGTTTGTTGCGCAACCGTTCGTGGTTGAAGGCGCAAGTATGTATCCAACGTTTGAAAGTGCTGACTATTTGATTGTTGATCAGCTCACCTATCACTTTGAAGACCCCAAGCGTGGTGACGTGATTGTGTTTCGGTATCCAAACAAGCCAAGTGTCTTTTACATCAAGCGCATCATCGCACTTCCCGGCGAAACCATTGCTATTGAGCGCGGGGTCGCTACCGGTACGCGTGTAGACGGCACCACACTCATCGTTCCTGAGCCGTACGTGGTCTCAGAAGACGCTACCTACGACCTCACCACCACTCTGGGCGCTGATCAGTACTTTGTGATGGGTGACAATCGTCCCAAGAGTTCTGACTCACGCATCTGGGGACCCCTTCCAAAGGAAGACATTATGGGACGTGCGTTCTTTCGCCTTCTTCCTCCCGGCAAAATGGGCGTATTACCAGGATCCGTTAGTCTTCCGCAATGAGTACACACGTAATTCGTCCTGACGATATTTTGAAGCGCGCGCACGCCGTTGGAAACTATTATGGGTTTACCCCACTTGCGACTGCTGCTGCAAAAAAGAAGGCGAGTGTGAAGTTACCGTATCCAGAAGGTATTAATCTTGATGTGCTTGATCAGAATGCAAAGGATGTGGTGGGCTTTTTAAAGCATGTACGCGACGCTGGACTTACTCCATCCGCTCTTGAGCCCCTTTTCCTCTGGCACACGAACGCCGCTCCCGGGAGACAATCCCCAAAACACATCACCGTGCAGTTTCATATTCTTGGCGTAGATCACGCGATTGCAGACGCGGTGCTTATTCGTGCAGTTCGTTCGTTCATGACAGACATCGGGAAGTATGAGCCCGTCCTTCATTTGAATAGCATGGGAGACAAAGAGACCCGCAGTCGCTTTGCTCGTGAGCTTACCCACTTCTTCAGAAAGCAGAGTGCTGCACTTCCCGAGAATTGCGTTGATTGCGCAAAGCGTGACGTGTTTGAGGCGGCGGAGATGTTGGTATTGAGTGACGAGAGTGGTGCCACACTACCCTCTCCAACGGATCATCTTTCTGAGAGTAGTCGTAAGCACTTTGAGGGCGTGTTGGAATACCTTGAATCAACCGACACACCATACGAACTTGCGCCATCGCTTTTATCTCGCGGTAGCACCTGGGCAGAGACGTGTTTTGAAATGCGTGGGGACGAGCGCATACACGCCTGGGGTTCTCGTTACCATGAGCTTGCAAAGCCATTCTTTAAGTCTTCTGTTTCGTCTGTTGGAGCTGTCATCCGCTTCACCATTGATGACCGCACAGATATTGCACCTATCAAAGCTGCGAGTGCGCCACGATTTGTATTTGTGCACATCGGCGACGAAGCAAAGCGCGAGAGTATGAAAATGGCTGATGCGCTTCGCCATGCACGTATTCCCCTTGCCCAGGCCATAGGACTCCAGTCACTCACCCAGCAAATGCATTTTGCAGAGACACTAAACCCGCGCTATCTCCTCATCATGGGACGTAAAGAAGCACTTGAACGCTCCGTTATTCTTCGTGAGCGAGCAACACACACGGAAACATTTATTTCTCTTGATAGTTTGATTGATCAGTTGCGATTGGTTGCGTAAAGGAAAAGCCCGCTACCAATTACGGTCGCGGGCCTGGACTTCCTGTAGAAGGAAAGCGGTTATTCGAAGCTGGCGTTGATCTCGCGCCAGCGGTCGGTGTTGGGGCGCGTGAACGAGCACAGACGGCTAAGGCGCCAGCACTCCTCGGGGACGGGTGCGTTGACCCGGCCGGCGAGTGTGAAATAGTAGCTCACATCCCGGCCATCTTCGGTAATACGCTCCACGAAGTAGTGGCGTGTGTGACCGTCTACCTGTTGCACCGAGACGATGCCGCCGCAACGGACCGACGCAGGAACTTCGCAGAGCTGAGCGATAGCAGTAGCGCGGCGGTCTTCAGGCGACAGGGCCTTCTTCTCGGGTGCCGTTTTGGCCGCGTACAACGCGACCGTCAGCATGAGAACGGCAGCAATGACGCCGGTGTTGTGGTCTATACGCATTTCACCCTCCAAAGGTCATGGCCACCATTGGCCGAAACAGCATAATGACATGATAACTGAGTATAGTCAATCGTCTTGTTCCCCCTTTCTATATAAAAGCTAGACAATATAACGAGCCCTGTGATACTATCCCCTACATGATAAACGCAACACGCGTAGAGGTTAAACGCGGGAAGAACGAGAGCTCAGCCTCTCTTATTCGCCGTTTCTCTCGCCGGGCTCAGGGACTTGGTGTGGTACGCGAAATGCGTAAGCGCCGATACTATGAGCGCCAGAAGTCAAAGAACGTAGACCACAAGCGCGCCCTCATTAAGGGAGCTCGCATTGTGGAATACCAGGAGCAGGTGAAGCTCGGGAAGATTGATCCCTCAGCAGCCCGCGACCGAAGGCGCAAATAACAAACCGGGACTTCTGTCCCGGTTTTGCGTTATATACTCTATACATGCTTGATATACGAAACTTTACCCGTAGTGCTCCCCCACGACACCCATACGAGAAGATTGCCCAGGCGATACTTCCGGGTTGGGAGATATCACTCGTATTTGCAGGGGAAGTGCGGGCGCAGTCACTTAATGTTCAACTGCGCAACAAAGACTACACACCAAACGTGCTGTCGTATGAGAGTGGGAGCAAAAGTGGTGAGATAATTATTTGTCTTCCTGTTGCGAAAAAAGAAGCGCATACGTTTGAACTAACGTACACTCAACATGTAGCATATTTGTTTATCCACGGGTTACTGCATTTGAAAGGATACCCACACGGCACTACAATGGATAAATTGGAGCGGGCACACATGGCCCGATTTATTAACGTATCACTTTCTAATGGCACGACGCATAACAACCGGCATTGATATCGGGACGCATCAAACGAAAGTCGTCGTCGTTGAGGAGGTACGCACGCCTGACGGCAGACAACTAACCATCATCGGCACCGGGCTTGCCGAGAGTAACGGAATGCGTCATGGATACGTGGTTGATGCAGAGGACGCCGCAGAAAGCGTACGTCGTGCAAAAGATCAGGCAGAGAAGATAACGGGTCTTCCTATTAAGAGTGCTTTCCTCGCCATTGGAGGCGTATCCCTTGATGAGATCAGGGCGTCTGGGGAAGCGATCATTTCTCGTGCTGATCAAGTGATTACGGAGCTTGATATAGAGAAGGTGCAGGCGACAGCACGCGCGTCTGCTGAACCTAATTTCATTAATCGTGAAGTGCTACATGAGATACCGCTTGCGTTTCGTGTGGACGGCGAGAAGACGCTTGGAGAGCCTATTGGCATGCGCGGTACCAAACTTGAAGCTGACTACCTTTTTGTTACCTGTTTGGCCCAGCACGCAGAGTCCCTGAACCACGTACTTGAAGCAGCCGACATTGAAGTGATTGACCGCATGGCCTCTCCACTAGCCGGCTCCTACGTCACCCTCACCAAAGATCAGAAGATGAAGGGCTGTGTGCTGGCTAATATTGGTGCTGAGACGGTGTCTATTGTGGTGTATGACGAGGGTTTGCCTATTTCTCTTAAAGTCTTCCCTATTGGCTCCACCAATATCACCGACGACCTTGCACTTGGGTTCAAGATCTCTCTTGAAGACGCGGAGCGCATTAAGATGGGGCGACTTGGGGGTGCTATGTACTCGCGCAAGAAAGTTGAGGAGATTGTCACCGCGCGTTTCAGACATATGTTTGAACTCATTGATAAGCATTTGAAATCTATTGGTCGCAAAGGCACATTGCCAGCCGGCATTATTCTTTCCGGAGGCGGAGCGGGCCAAGGAACGATTAGTGACATTGCAAAAGGGACACTCAGTCTGCCATCACGTATTGCGGACCTCAAACTTTTGAACGAAACAAAGATTCGTGACGCAACATGGGCAGTTGCATACGGACTTGCACTCTGGGGACTCACCGGTGAAACGGAAGCCCCTAAGAAAGATCATTTTGCAGGGTTTGGTGACATGCTTGGAGGCTTTTTCAAGCAGTTTATGCCCTAAAACGATGACACGGGGGGCTCCCCTGTCAATATTTGCACATGAGTAGGCTCTGGTATCATGATTTGACTACTAGAGGGAAATTATTCGTACTCAATTTATGTCCAAGCGCGTTACACCGGAGATAGAAACGTTCGCACGCATTAGGGTCGTTGGTTGTGGTGGTTCAGGAAACAACGCCATCAACCACATGATCAATTCAAAGGTTAAGGGCGTTGAATTCATCGCCGTTAACTCAGACGCGCAGGATTTGCATCGTTCACTCGCTAAGCGCAAGGTCCACATCGGCAAGAACCTCACCAGAGGTCTTGGTACGGGCATGAACCCTGAACTCGGTCGTCGGGCTGCGGAAGAGACCCGCCAGGAGATTCAAGAAGCACTCCAGGGCTCAGACATGGTGTTCATCACCTGTGGTATGGGAGGCGGAACCGGAACGGGCTCTGCTCCGGCTGTTGCAAAAATTGCCAAGGAGATTGGCGCGCTCACTATCGCGGTCGTAACCAAACCGTTTACCTTTGAAGGTGCACAGCGCAAAGATATTGCTGATCGTGGTCTTGCAGAACTTAAGAAGGAAGTTGATGCATACATCGTTATTCCAAACGATCGCCTCCTTTCCCTCGTTGAGGCGCAAACAACCGCAAAGAACGCATTTGCACTGGTTGACGAGATCTTGCGTCAGGCAGTTGAAGGTGTCTCAGACATCATCACGACGCCAGGAGAAATCAACACTGACTTTAACGACATCAAAGCCATCATGGAGGCGGCAGGTCCTGCACTCATGGGTATTGGTATTGCAGACGGTGATAACCGCGCAAAGGATGCAGCGGCTATGGCCGTTAACTCCCCTCTCCTTGATGTCTCCATCACGGGTGCTAAGGGCATTCTGTTTGTCGTGGCTGGAAGTGACGACCTCGGTATTCTCGAGGTTCAGGAAGCTGCAAAGGTTATCTCTGAGTCTGTTGATAAGGACGCACGCATTATCTTCGGTATCATGCGTGACGAGAAGCTTAAGAAGGGTCAGATCCGCATTATTGTTATTGCAACCGGATTCCCAGAAGGCGCGTCAGCGGAGACTACGGGTTCAGGGTTTGAGCGTTCTCTCTTCTCTATGCCCGCTACAGAGCAGAAGGAGGCCCGCGGTATGATCTTCAACGAAGTCATGAAGCGAGAGCCTGAGGAGGCTCCTGAGGTCGCGCAGGTATCGGTGAAGAAGGAACGTGAGGAACCTATTGTTACCGCAATGCCAAAGCCTCGTGAGGAGGTTGCACGTCCCGTTCCTCCAGTAGTTGAGGAGGAAGACGAAGCATGGGGTGCTATCCCTAGTTTCTTGCGAAGGCATAAGAAGTAGAGTGAGGAACAAGAGGCCCTTCGGGGCCTTTTGACTTTTCTAGTTTTGTGTCTTAATATATTTGTGCATGCATGTGCATGTGTACCGTACCTTACAAGGAGCCATTACCATGGCACACAATATGATTACGTCTGCTCAGACCGGTCTCATCGCGGGGATTTGGAAGTTCCGCGAAGAAAGTTCTGAGTCCAAGTCTCCTGTGTCCAAGCTTGACATCGTTGGTCTCGCGCTTTCGTGGGAGAAGGAGAACCCTGGTCGCTACATGGACTTGCACGTCCGTGGATGCGGTACCCAGCAGATCGGCATCGGCTTCAAATTCCAGCTCAGGCCCGGCGAGACCATGTGGGACTATCGCAACAAGCTGTCCGACGAGCTGAGGCGTCGGTTCGGCAACGACCTGATCGGCTGGGACATCAGCGACCAAGTCTACGTAGTCACGTAGTGAGATTCGGCCCCGGGAGCGCACGCGCTTCCGGGGTCTTCACTTTTATGTACAGCGCATCACTTTTTAATATCAGGTATACTACCCAAACTATGTACGATCTCATCATTATTGGTGGCGGGCCTGCCGGAGTTTCAGCAGGCGTCTA
>CAZPVV010000012.1:7883-11650 GCA_964590505.1 uncultured Candidatus Saccharibacteria bacterium
TGACGCGTGACGGAAGGACGTTTGCATCAAAAGCAGTACTCATCGCGAGTGGCGCAAACCGCAGACAACTCACCATTCCAGGTGCTGATGCATTTGAGAACAAAGGACTTTCATACTGTGCATCGTGTGACGGTCCCCTTTTCTCAGGTATGGATGTTGCGGTTGTGGGTGGCGGGAACGCAGGTCTTGAAACAGCGCTCCAGCTTCTTGCCTACGCGAAGTCCGTTACCCTTATCCATCGTCATAAGGAATTTAAGGGAGACGCTATTACGGTTGAAAAGGTACTGGCGCACCCAAACCTTACTGCTATCACAAACGCTGAACCTACGGAAATTCGTGGAGAGCAGTTTGTCTCAGGCATGACGGTAAAGGATAGAGAGACTGGAGCTACAACAGACCTCACGGTCTCTGGAGTCTTTGTTGAAATTGGTGTGCTTCCGAATACTGATTTTGCTAAGGGACTCATTGATATTGATCCGATTGGTCGCATTGTGACCGATCCCAAGAACCAGCACACGAGTGTTGAGGGAGTATGGGCTGCGGGAGATTGTACCGATGAGCTCTATCACCAAAACAACATCGCAGCGGGTGACGCGGTAAAAGCGCTTGAAGATATCTATCTTTGGATAAAGACGAGGGACTAACGTAGAACGCGACCCCGTGAGGAGTCGCGCAGATGAGCCGTAGCTCACCTTATAGTTGATAGGCGTTTCGGGGCCAGCCCTTGGGAACTTTCACATTCCCATAGAACCAGCTTGAAAAGAAAAGGGCGTCACACACGGCCGAGAGCACGAGGGCGTCATCAAGCGGAACGAGAGTGTCCGCATAGATGAACACGGGGCCCGTGTGGTTGTCTCGCAGGTCAACGACCCGTTTCTTGAGTATCTCGGCCGTTTCCGGCCGGGTCCACTCAACGATGATCGGCTGGTGTGTGTGTGGTGTACAACACGTGCCGGCGATGACGAACGGGTCTGCGTACGCATGCACGCACCTCCACTTCTTACTCGTCTTAGAGAGACGAGCACGAATACGCTCCGTGAGAACGTCGGCCTGTGAAAGGGGCCGTTTAACTCGTTTATGCATTGGTTGCCCCCAAAGAAATCAAAAGGTGCAAAGCACCCTAGGCACACCATATGCCTTTAGACACTAAACCGCAACCAGGGCTCTACAGTTCAGTATGCAGGCGCTCCTCTTCCTCATACGTGGTCTCGTACCCATCGGTGAGTCGATGGTTTTGGCCCTCGGCCAGTAGTGGAGGGCGCTCGTAGAGCGTGAGGTCGTGGACTAACTTCTCCCAAATAATACTTAGCTTGCTCATGTGCGAGCACAGTACACTGGAAAGTTTAAAGCTTTGATGAAGAGGAGCGTGGCGTCACCATATCCCAAATGTCCCCCGCAACGTTTCGCACTTCTCCTTCAAACGGAAGGTGGTGATTATCAAAGAACGGCATGGAGTTACATTCAAGAATACCGGCGCGCTCTTCCGTCTGCCACGAACGAGAGATATCGGAGATGATGAAATCAATACCGACAATGGGAGTGTTTAGTACCCGCGCCGTTTCCTCGAAGAGAAGCACGTTATCAGGGTGCACGTCGTCAGTGACGTCCTTAGTTGTACCTCCCACACTCCAATTCACTTTCTGATGCAGAAGCACGCGTCTTCCCTTCTCGGGTATTGAGTCAAATGTTAGATCTTGCCAGGCAAGTTCTTGGTCTGCCGTTTCGTCAAGAAGAATCTTTGAGAAATAGGGTCCTCCACGCTTTGGATGTTCGTTTTCCTTTGCAACGAGTTCACGGACGGAGGAAACGCCGTCACCGACAACCGTTGGTGGATCACGGCGCAGGGTTGCAGAGAGTTTTCCGTCTACTACGGTGGCTCTGTACACGGGCCCTACCAACTCTTCCTCAATAACGGCAAAGGGAGCCACCTGTGTTGCTACCTTAAACGCACGCACGAGTTCCTCTTCGGTATCAATATGAAGCACGGTGTGGCGGGACCCTGAACCTGCGTATGGTTTTACAATCACCGGAGGCACCAGTCTCCTATATATAGAGAGCGCTCCGTCCTTGGTGAAGGTGGATCCACCACTTGCGATAGGAAGCCCGAGCTTTGCAAACTTCTGTTTAAGGATAGCTTTGTTATCCATCCACCACGCGCGGTGATTTCCCTTCACTGGCTCAGGTATCCCTTCAAAGGCGATGGAGCGACCATTCGGATACGTTGCGAAGAAAAGATTTCTCGGCAGATTGAAGAGTCTGAATTCCCACATCTCTATGTTCCTCGCTTTTGCCTCGTTCCAGATCATAAGCGCAAGCAACATGGTGTGTTCGTCAGGCTCCTCAAGCTTTTTGGCAGCCCCAACAGCAAGAAGGAATTTGTATATAAAGGGGGTGACGAAGCGTTCAATGCCCGAGAAGGATTTGTTTACGAATCGCAGGATGGGACCTGGCGCCACAATTGGACGAATGACTTCATCAATGAGGAGCGTCCAATAGGTTAGTTCGTGGGGAATGGCCCCTTCACCACAATCAGCACAGGCATTTGGCTTTTTGGACTTCATGAAAGAATGCCTCAGTATACCGTATACGAAAAAACACCTGTACAAAGACAGGTGCTTTTCCAATCAGCTCGTCGGCTTATGCAGCCGCGTCCTCTTCTGCAGCAGGAGCTTCCTCCTCTACAGTTTCCTCAGCTGGTGCGTCCATAGCAGGCTCCTCAGGAGCTACTACTTCGTCTGCACCTGGGTTCATGTCATCAGTCATATGAGTGGGACAAATGACATTGCGTAAAAACACAATGCCATCCAATTAACGGCTGGCAAATACTTCGACCTATATGAGAACTATAGGCCCTAATGCATAAAGACACAATGAAAGCGGAAAGGGTGGGATTCGAACCCACGGTACCGTTTCCGGCACGCCGGTTTTCGAGACCGGTACTTTCGACCACTCAGTCACCTTTCCCTCTATTGCCGAAGCCTAGCATTTTTGGGCCGGAAAATGTAGGATGGTGTAACTAGACGGCCCCATCGTCTAACGGTTAGGACGCGGCCCTTTCACGGCTGAAATCGGGGTTCGATTCCCCGTGGGGTCACATTGACTTTTCAATAGTTTGATACTATAATAACATATGGTAAGGACGTCACCTCCTTAACACTTCTTTTGCAACTCGGTGACAGATGGAGACACGCCTTGGAACAGATTCCTTGGTTGCTCATCGGGATCGTGTGGGTTTTGAACTTCGCGATTTCCTGGTGGAACGCTCGGGTCGTCGGCCTCGTCTGGGTCGAGACCAAGCACATGGGCGGCTGGCCCCGCTTCATGACGTGGATGGGGTGGATCATGTCGGCGAGCGGCTTCACCTGGTGCTACCTGGTGGTCCTGCTCTTCGGCGCCTACTTCGTGCAGCCTGCCTTCCTGAAGCCGCACGAACCGATGCTGCTCACCCCTGAGCACATCCGCGGCGGCTTCGCCCTCGGCTACCTGATCATCCTGCCGGGCATTCTGTTCTCCGGCTTGATGATCTGGATCGACTCCGTCGCCCAAGCTTGGCGTCGGCGCGATCCCGCCAGCATCGGCGTGGCTTCCTGGAACACCTTCGCTCAGGCGCACAACACCTACAGCGCCATGCGGGGAGCTCCGGAAGCCTGGAACGCCGTTGGCGACCTGTTCGGCAGCGGAAGCAGCAGTGGTGGTCACGGCAAGGGCAAGGCTCTTCTGCTCATCATCATCCTGGTCGTCATGGCTGTCGTCGCCGGCATCCTGAC
>CAZPVV010000013.1:0-11277 GCA_964590505.1 uncultured Candidatus Saccharibacteria bacterium
TTTTAAGGAGACGGTCCCAGGTTCGAGCCCTGGTGGGCGGACTAACGATGAGAACGCAGTGAGAGCGCAAACCGCTCAAGCGCAGGTCCAAGCGGTAGGTCTCCGCTACGTGCGTCAGACACCAGTTCAATAAGTTTTCTCGACAGAGTACGCGCCTCTTCTGGCGTCCAGTTTCTACTTCCCTTTTGCATCATGTCTCGAGCCTTCCAGTGCAGAAGGCCGTGTACCATCTCGGGCGCATCCCCCTCTCGATATGCTTTGGTAAGTTCCTTCCATAGTTCTTTTCCATCTTTAGCACCAAGCGCGTTCACGAGCGCACTATTGAATCCTCGTGAGACCTTCTTTTCTTTTACATCTTCAACAAATACTTTTGCTGCGTGCTTCTCAACCTTCTTCAAGCGAGCAGGGATAAGTTTAGGCGCGAGTATAGCTATCGCGTTTTCCGAGCGCGCGAGTTCGTCTAAGTATCCAAGTACTAACTCTGCTTGTTCTGCTTGGCTAAAGGGGTCGTCCAAAAGCACCAGTGATTTTAGAAAGAAGAGTCCCTGTGTTCCCGTCGCCTCTTCTAGTTGCGCAGGGTTTATTTCGTCCACACCGAGTCGCACATAAGCTACGTCTGGTGCTTTCTTTCGTGACGCTGCTACCCACTGAAACGCTTTAGTGCGTATTTTGTTTGTGTCTGAACCGGTGAAGAGGTAGATCATAGCGGTTTCATCTCACCCCAATTATCTCCTATCTTTGCCTCTGCAATAATAGGGACCCCTTTGGTCTGCTCAGGACTCAACATAGATTCCATAATGCTCTTAATCTGAGGCACGAGGTCCGCAACACTCTCCTTCTGTATTTCATACACGAGTTCGTCATGCACCTGGAGGATAAGGTGTGCGCTACTTTGATCTCCAAGCAGTCTATCTATCTCCACCATAGCGAGCTTTATCACGTCTGACTGGGTGCCCTGAATGGGTGCGTTAATCGCCATACGCTCTGCCTGTGCACGCACATACGGAAGCGCAGACTTCATCTCCGGAAACTGACGACGCCTTCCAAACAGTGTCTCGGTGTATCCGTTCCGACGCGCAAATCCTTTTGTTTCTTCTAGGTGCTCGGCAAGTCTCGTGAAAGTTGCGAAGTAGTCATCGTAGAAACGATGCGCTTCTGCGGTGGTGGTTCCAAGCTGGGCTTTAAGTGCGTTCACGCCCATGCCGTAGAGAATGCCGAAGTTAATGATCTTTGCGCGCCTGCGCATTTCACGATCAACTGCACTACTTTCAACCTTAAACACGGCGGCGGCAACTTCTTGGTGTACGTCTCTTCCTGACTTAAATATTTCAATGAGTTTCTCGTCGCCAGAGAGAATCGCTGCAATGCGCAGTTCAATTTGCGAGTAATCAAGCGCAACCAGGACAGAACCCTTTGGGGCGATGAATGCGTTGCGAATGAGTCTCCCGCGTTCAGTGCGTATAGGAATGTTCTGAAGATTGGGGTTAATGCTCGCCATGCGTCCGGTTGTGGTGCCGGTCTGCACAAACTCAGTGTGCAGTCTGCCCTCTCCATCAAGAAGTGGTGGAATGCTCTCTACATAGGTTGAGAGTAGCTTCTGGAGCTGGCGATACTCAAGCACATCATCAATGATGGGGTGCAGGTCACGAATCTTCTCGAGCTCAGATTCCTTGGTTGAACGCTGTCCTGTTGATGTTTTCTTCTGTCCTTTTGCTTGTAGTTGCAGGTCATCAAACAATACGTCCCCCAATTGTTTTGGTGAGCTTACATTAAACTCCTTCCCCGCGATCTCGTGTATGCGCTTTTCAATGACTGTAAGTTCGCCTCGATACCGCTCACGCAGAGTCTCCAACATGTCTTTATCAACGAGTACTCCCCACGCTTCAGCGCGGCGAAGAACCGGAATGAGCGGGCGCTCAATCTGCTCATAGACTTCCTCGAGTCGTCCCTCCTGTTTGATGCGCTTAGAAAGTTCCTCGTGTGCTTCTTTAAATGTTTCCTTTTTGGTGTACGCGAGCACGTCCTCAAGGGTGGGGTTGGTGAAGTCCGACGCCAAGAGCCACAACATCACTTGTGCTTCATTGAGGAGTTCTTTAGGAACATCCTCCCGAACAACCTCCTCTTCTTCAGGCTCCTCAATCTCGCTTGCAAGCACACTACGCACACGAGCACGGAGTGATCTAAAACCAAGCTCATCGAACAGCGAAATAATCTTCGGAAGCGAGACGTGGTCTTCACGTGTTGTGTCTTTGAGTGAGAACGCAATAGGTGCGTCGGTTCTGATGGTGGCGAGCATCTTTGAAAATTCCGCATCCTCTTCGTGTTCCTTAAGAAGATTAAGTATGCGTGGCTTCACCCCTTTTGCGAGCACCAGGTCTTCGTCTTTCTTTATTGCCTGATAGATATCCTCTATGGTGCCGAATGTGGTGATGAGTTCTGTTGCGGTCTTCTCGCCAATGCCTGGAATACCGATGATGTTGTCGGACGGGTCGCCACGCAACCCCTTGTAGTCAGGGATAAGTGCGGGATCAAAACCAAACCGCTCTCGCACCGCTTTCTCGTCATACATGATGGTGTCGTTGATGCCCTTCTTGAGCGTGTACACCTTGACCCGGTTCTCATCCACCAATTGCAGGGTGTCCATATCACCTGAGGCAATCACCACCTCAAGATCTGGTTTATCCTTTAGCTCCTCAGCAATGGTTCCTAGAATATCGTCTGCCTCAAACCCCTCCCGCTCATATATAGGAATGCAGAATGCCTCAAACACACGTCGCGACGAAATGATTTGGGAGACCAGCGCATCATCACTCTTCTGTCTGGTTGATTTGTATCCTTCGTATGCTTCGTGTCGGACCGTTGGTTTGGGCAAGTCGTAACACGCAGCAATATAGTCAGGAGAAAGATCCTGCATGATTTTAAGAAGCATGGCTGAAAGCCCATAGAGAGCGCCGGTGGGACTGCCGTCGGGGGCCTGAAAATCTGGGAGTGCGTGGTATGCGCGATGGATGATCGCGTGTGCGTCCAGAAGTACGAGTCGTTCTCGTTTTGTTTTAGACATAGGAAATGGTGCGTGTTGTTTCTGAAACAACACGCAGGGTTATGGTGTGGTCTGCGTGCGGTAACCCACCCACTACCTGTTCGGGCCACTCAAGAAGCACGAGGTTACTCGCGTCTTGCATAACCTCATCAAAGCCAAGTGCACGAAGATCCTCCCCTCCTTGTAGGCGGTATGCATCAATGTGTACGAGTCTCTTAAACGCGCTCCCGTTGAGCGCATATATTTTCATAAGTACGAAGGTCGGGCTCGTGACTGAAGTCTCAACCCCAAGTTCGCGCGCGATAGCTTGGGTGAAGCTCGTCTTTCCAGCACCCAACTCTCCTGAAAGTGTGACCAGTGTAGCTCCCGCAGTCTTTGGCGTTAGGTTCTGCACAAACTCTTTCGCCTCACCTGAAAGTGCGGACAGGGACGGGATCTCTTTCTCCATGAATCTATTGTACCAATTCGGGGCCCGGGGCGTTATCATGACCATATGTCCACCCACTTTGATACCAATGCTGAGGACGAAAAGCTGAAAGGCATCTACGCTGTTGAGGAAGAGGACCTCGCGCGCGTATTAGCCGAGAAGTATCGTCTTCCGTATGTTGATATCACCCTCTACCCCATCAACATGGACGCGCTTCGTCTTGTTCCTGAAGCGGATGCTCGTGCAGCTGAGGCCATTATGTTTGATAAGAATGGTAAGCACGTATTACTTGCGCTTCGTTCTCCTGAAAACGAAGCGGTGAATAAACTCATGCACGATCTTGAGCTTCGAGGATTTATTGTTGAGCGCCACCTTGCAAGTGCGCGCGGACTTGAACGTGCGTTTGAGAGATACAAGGATCTTTCTCTTGCCGCCCAAAGCGAGCGAGGTGTGTTTGATATTGAGGGGAAAGAACTCACTACCCTTTCTAAACAGTTGGATAACGTGCCGGCTCTACGCATGTTCCTTACGGACGCCGTGAATCCTTCGCACCGTGCACAAACATCAAAACTCCTTGAGGGGATCCTTGCTTCTGCGCTTGCAATGAAGGCATCTGACATCCATGTGGAGCCAGAAGAAACGACGATTCGTCTGCGCTTCCGGTTGGACGGACTTTTGACCGACATCTTTTATTTTGATGCGCATGGATACAAACTCCTCAACTCACGTATCAAGTTGCTCTCGGGCTTAAAGCTCAACGTTGCGAACCGTGCACAAGACGGACGCTTTAGTGTGGCAGTGAACGGAAAAGAGATTGAGGTTCGTACCTCTCTTATTCCAGGCAACTACGGGGAGAACGTCGTGCTGCGTATTCTGGACCCGTCAGGCATTGAGCGCACCTTCGCGCAGATGGGCATTAACGAAAAACTCTACACGCGCCTTCAGAAGGAAATCCGCCGTCCGAACGGCCTCCTGCTTACCACCGGTCCAACCGGTTCCGGAAAGACAACAACGCTCTATGCGTTCTTGCGTGACATCCACAAACCTGATGTGAAGATCATTACGATTGAAGACCCGATTGAATACCACCTTCCCGGTATTGTGCAGACACAGGTTGATGGTCGTGAGTACACGTTCGCGTCAGGACTTCGTTCAGTTCTTCGTCAGGACCCAGACGTCATCATGGTTGGAGAGATTCGTGATGGCGAAGTTGCTGAGACCGCTATCCAAGCGGCACTCACCGGACACTTTGTGTTCTCTACCCTTCACACCAATAACGCAGCTGGCGCCTTCCCACGCCTCATGGATCTTGGGGTTGATTCAAAGACTATTCCTTCGGCGGTCACCGTAGCAATGGCGCAACGTTTGGTGCGCACACTTGATCCTGCAACGCGCATTAAGCGCGCGACGACCGAAGAAGAGAAAGCAACCATTGCCCGCATCTTCTCAACACTTACTGACCCCTCCCTCATGCCCGCAAGCTACGACGAGGTATGGGCTCCGGCTCCTCGCAGTTCTGACGAAACAGGCTACAAGGGACGCACTGGTGTGCACGAGGCAATATTTATGGACGACCAGCTT
The DNA here is from genome assembly GCA_964590505.1 of uncultured Candidatus Saccharibacteria bacterium. Lineage (GTDB taxonomy): Bacteria > Patescibacteriota > Minisyncoccia > Phycocordibacterales > Phycocordibacteraceae > C7867-001. Next base: position 5,049 of record CAZPVV010000013.1, read on the forward strand.
GCTGACCTTCTGCGCATGGGTCCGTCTTCAGCTGAGATTGAGAAAGAGACACGCAGACAAGGCTACCTCACCATGGCACAAGACGGTGTGCTCAAAGCACTCTCGGGTGTTACGTCACTTGATGAGGTGTTTAAGGTGGTGGATGTGCCTCGTGACTAAAACAAAACACCCTACAAACGTAGGGTGTTTTGTTTTATCCCACACACAACCCTCCAGGCAGTCCGTCTAATTAAAGACGGGTGGACAAATCGCCTGAGGAGAATCCCAGCGCTCCACGTACAAGCGTGGTACCAGGATGTCCTTGGGGAAGTGCCCGAAGCCGTCAAGCCTTGCCTAGAGGGTTCTATGTAGGATGGAAATGAAAAAGGGCCTCAAAAAGGTCCTCACGAGGCCGTCCCTCATGTGCTAGAATAGTAGCACCACCTCTTTTTATGTCAAGTACCCCCCGTGACGTCAAGGGCATTATAAAGGAGAACGATCGCCAATTGGACGCGACTCTGCGCCCTCATATATGGGACGAATACGTGGGCCAAGGCCATGTAAAAGCGAATGTGAGTGTCGTTCTTGAGGCTGCAAAGAAGCGCGGCAGCATGCCTGAGCACCTTCTTTTCTATGGTCCTCCGGGAGTTGGAAAGACCACACTCGCGCACCTAGTCGCCGGAACCCTGGATGCTCCTTTAAAGACAACCTCAGGTGTTGCTATTGAGCGCGCCGGAGATCTTGCGGCCATACTCACGAACCTTGAACCTGGATCTGTTCTTTTTATTGATGAGATCCATCAGCTTTCTTCAAAAATTGAAGAGCTTCTCTACCCTGCCCTTGAACAAGGGAGTTTAGACATTGTGCTTGGCAAGGGACCAAGTGCACGCACCGTTGAACTTGCACTTCCGCCGTTTACGCTCGTGGGTGCAACAACGCGTGTATCTCAACTTTCCGCCCCACTACGTTCTCGTTTTGGAGGCGGTGTATACCAGCTTGATTTTTATAATGACGAAGACCTCCACGCGATTATCACGCGCTCTGCAGGAGTGCTGGGCCTCACTGCCCCAAGTGATGTGGTAACTAAAATAGCCTCTCGTAGTCGTGCAACACCTCGCATTGCAAACATGCTTCTGAAGCGTGTTCGTGATTACTCAGAAGTACACAATAAGGAGTTGAGTGCAGAGGTGTGCGACGAAGCATGTGCGCTATTTGGTATTGATGACCTTGGACTCACCAAAGACGACCAGCGCTACCTCACCACACTGCGCGACAGCTTTAAGGGCGGACCCGCAGGCATTCGTGCGCTTGCTTCTGCTCTTCACGAAGACCCGGACACCGTTGAGAACCTCTATGAGCCGTATCTTTTGCGTCTTGGGTTTATTGAACGAAGTAGTAGGGGGCGCATATTAACCGCTAAGGGACGTGAATATCTCACGCAATAATGTATGGCTGGACACAGTAAATGGGCACAAATAAAACGAGGTAAGGCAATCACTGACGCGGCTCGAAGCCGTACCTTTGGTCGCCTTGCCCGCGTTATCACTCTTGAGTCTAAGAAGAATGCGGGTAACCTCTCCTCTCCTTCCCTTGCAAGCGCCATCCAACGAGCGAAAGAGGCAAACATGCCTAAAGAGAATATTGAGCGAGCAGTAGCAAAAGGTACGAGCAAAGAAGCGGGTGAACTTGAGACGGTAACGTATGAATGTTACGGCCCGGGAGGAAGCGCGTGTATTGCAAGCGCGGTCACCGACAACCGCAACCGCACCACCGCAGAGATAAAACACCTTCTTACCAAGAACGGATATGAACTTGCGGCTCCAGGCTCCGCCATGTGGGCGTTCACCAAAAACCCTGACGGAACGTTTATTCCAAACGAGCCACTCGTTGAACTTTCAGGGGAAGACGAGGAAAAACTCTACAACCTCCTTACACTCTTTGATGAGCAAGACGATGTGCAGGAAACGTATACAAACGTCCGTGGGTATGAGGATACTCGCGATTGATCCTGGGTTTGATCGCATGGGCATTGCGGTTCTTGAAGGAGATCCAAGCAAACCTACCTATATATGGAGCGCCTGTATTACGCCCGCAAAGGGCGAGCAGTCTGCGCGCCTTGCTGAAGTACAGAGGGCGCTTGAGTCCGCCGTCACCCTCTACTCCCCTGATCGTATCGCCCTTGAAACGCTTTTCTTCAGTGTGAACAAGAAGTCAGCGATTGGTGTGGCTGAGGCGCGTGGTGTGGTGCTTGCAACAGCCGGAAAGTTTGGTCTTCGGGTGTCTGAGTTTTCCCCGCAACAAGTAAAACTTGCGGTAACAGGGTATGGGGCTGCGGATAAGAAAGCGGTAGCGTTAATGGTGCCTCGCCTTGTTTCCCTTCCAGAAAGCGTTCGTTTGGACGATGAGCTGGACGCCATAGCGCTTGGTATTGCAGCACTCGCCGACCGCTATCCCCAGGCTTAGTGGTATCCCCTTGCAAACATTCCTTGGTTTGTTCAAATACGTATGCTTTGGCTTCCGGGCACAAAGTATTAGCGCTAAATTTCTGTAACAACCATGGACGACATGCACGACGATACTCTTGATCCTATTGGAGACGAGGAAGCTGAGCTTGAGGCTGACCTTCCTGATACCGAAGAGGAAGAAGAGGAAGACGCCTACTAGTTTTCATGAAAGGAGCCCACGTTTGTGGGCTCCTTTCATGATAGGATGTGCTTACAAAAACCATGTCTAAGAAACGAAACGGTCTTAAAGATTTGCTCCATGACCCTCATCCGGTCATGCGTCTTGCATACATTACGGGCGGTATTGCTCTTACGGCGATTGGGCTCACGCTATTGTGGGTTGCGTTTGCACCCGCGCCTGACTTTGAGTCATTTTTGAACCGTAAGATCGCTCTTTCTACAAAAATTTACGACCGCACCGGAGAGGTGGTTCTGTATGATCTCAACACCGATGTCCGTCGCACCACCGTTCCACTAGAAAACATTTCCCCTTTTGTTCAGAAGGCAGCAATTGCTATTGAAGACGATAAGTTTTATGAGCATAGTGGTGTGCGTCCGCTCGCTATTCTCCGCTCCATGCTCGTGAACCTAAAGTCTGGGGCGTACACCCAGGGAGGTTCCACTATTACCCAACAGGTGGTGAAGCTCACCGTCCTCACGGGCGAGAAAAGTATTATGCGCAAAGTGCATGAGTGGTTTCTTGCGTGGAAACTGGAGAGTAAGTACACCAAGGATCAGATACTTGAAATGTATCTCAACGACGCTCCCTATGGGGGGAGTATCTATGGCGTTGAGGCCGCGAGCCGCTCCTTCTTTGGTACGAGCGCTAAAGACATAACGCTCGCAGAAGCGGCCTACCTTGCCGCCCTTCCCCAAGCTCCTACCTACTACTCCCCCTACGGCAACAACCGTGAAGCACTTGATGCACGACAAGGCCTGGTGCTTGAGCGCATGAAGACACTCGGCTACATAACTGCTGAGCAGTATGACCAAGCGAAGAATGAAGTCGTTACCTTCAATCCTCAACAAGACAGTTCCATCATCGCGCCGCACTTTGTTTTCTACATTCGCGAACTTCTTGAAGAGAAGTATGGTGCTGATGTCGTTACACAAGGACTTAAAGTGGTGACCACACTGGACGCGGAGCTTCAGCACACTGCTGAGTCAATCGTGTACCAGTATGCACTTGAGAATGAGAAGCGATTCCGTGCGTCAAACGCTGCCCTTGTTGCTATTGATCCAAAGACTGGGCAAATACTCTCTCTTGTTGGTTCCCGTAACTACTTTGACCCAGCCATTGATGGAAACTACAACGTTGCTTTGGCTGAGCGCCAACCAGGGTCTTCATTCAAACCTTTTGTGTATGCTGCAGCTCTTGCAAAAGGATTTACCCCACAAACCATCATCTTTGATGCGCCAACACAGTTTTCAACGGCATGCGCACCATCTGATAACTTTAACCACGCGGCCCCTTGTTACGCTCCGGGCAACTATGATGACAAGTTCCGTGGAGCGATGACCTTCACGACGGCTCTCGCACAATCCATCAACGTTCCTGCAGTGAAGGCCATGTACTTAGCGGGCGTAGACAATGTGATTGATCTTGCCACACGTGCAGGTATCACCACTCTTACCAAGATTCCAAAGAGTGACCGCTCGCTTGCCCTTGCACTTGGTGCTGGTGAAGTACGCCTTCTTGATCTCACCAATGCATACGCAACCTTTGCAAACAACGGTGTATACAACAAAGCAACGGGTATCCTTCGCGTAGAAGATGCCAAAGGAAAACTGCTTGAGGAATACACTCCCGACCCTAAGGATGCCGTTGACCCTGGTGTTGCCCGCGACCTTAACTGGATGCTTTCAAACAATGACGCGCGCCAACCCGAATACCCACCAAACAACCCCTTCCACTTCCCTGGATTTGATGTCGCCGCTAAAACAGGAACGACGAACGAATACCGTGATGTGTGGACTGTTGGATACACACCAACGGTTGCGATAGGAGTGTGGGCTGGAAACAATAACAACTCAGCTATGGTGCGAGAGATTGCTGGATTTGTTGTTGCGCCTATGTGGAACGCCGTAATGCAAGAAGCCCTACGCAAATACCCACAGGAATACTTTGGTGAGCCTCGTGGTGTTCCTGAGAACGCACCTCCCGCGCTTCGTGGTGTGTCTTCTGGCCCTTCTGGAACCCACGACATCCTCTATTGGGTAAACAAAGACAACCCGCTTGGTGGTGGCACGTCTCAAAGTGATGGCCAGTTCCCGTACTGGGAGTATGGTGTTAATTTCACTGGGCAACCTGCTCCCAACATGACCCCTGACGCAAATGGTTTACTTCATGAGGTTATTCCTCCGGGAGTTCTAGAAACACTCCCTGGTTTTGAAAACGAGAACACTACCGGATCTCCTTCACCATAATTCCCTCTTGGCGTAATCGTTCTTGAACTTCAGAAAACTTTAGTACGAGGGCTGACTTTAAAAGTGGTGGTACTGAAAGCGACAAAACGCCGTCACTTATTTTTATGTGCTTTGGTTGTACTTCTACCCCTGTTGATTGCTTCACCACCTCCGCACACGTTCTACGAATTTCTGCCTCGCGGATACCGGGAATAGGGTGATTCTTCAGTAGGTCCGTGAGTGATTTCATAGCAAGCTACTGATTCATTGGCATCACCAAGTATAAGAACGAGGCGTCCCCCACTCCTCGTATAACCAGAGGTCTCCCAATACCACTTGCAGAGAGGGTAAGACTTTCAGACGCAATGAGTGAAATGGGCGCTGAGAGATAGCGATGGTTGAATGCAAGCTCAATCGTTTCCCCACTCACCGAAGCCGGCATGTGTTCTGATGTTTCGCCAACGTCGTTGTTGCGAGCCGTAAGAGAAAGTTTCTTCTCAGCTCCGGACATGGCGAGGCGTACCTTCTGGAAGGTGTCTGAGAATATAGCTGTTCGCTTGAGCGCCCCTTCAAAATCTTTCCTAAGCACCGTTGTCTCAGAGACAAAGCTCTTGGGAATAATTTGTGCGTAGTCAGGGTATGTCTGCGTAACCAAACGTGTTGTTACAATCCCCGTGTTCCATGAGAAGGCGCACTGATGTTCGTCCACAAGCACTTCAACAAGGTCATCCGGAATAGTCTGCACCACATCAAGAGCGTTCTTTGCGGGAATAAGTATAGAAAACTGATCAATCTTTCCTTCAAGTGATACTTTCTTCTCGGCAAGACGGAATGAGTCAGTAGCAACTGCCTTCAGCATTCCCCCTTCAAAAGAAATAAGGACGCTCGCAAGCTCCGGGCGTACCGTTGAAGTTGAGGCACAGGACGCAACTGAAGAAACGAGCGTTCGTAGAGACACTCCTGGAAGCGAAAATTTGACCTTGGGGCTATCGGGAAATGGGAGTGTAGGGAAATCTTCAAACGGGAGGGTCTTCATGGTACTACGACCCATTTCACTCGTAATAACGACGGTCTCTCCTGCGTACTCAAGTGACACGGACCCTCCTCCTGAAAACGATGAAGTCATTTCCCGTAGCGTGCTTGCAGGAAGCACCACAACGCCTGGCGTTCGGATATCTCCAGCCACCTTCAAATCAATCCCCGTCTCAAGGTTTGTGGCTCGCAACTTAATACCGTCATCTCCTGCAACGATCGCAATTCCTGCGAGTACGGGTAGTGTTGCTGATCGTCGTTCTGCAAAACGAGATGCACTCCCCACCGCGTATGCGAATTCTTTCTTA
>CAZPVV010000014.1:0-10913 GCA_964590505.1 uncultured Candidatus Saccharibacteria bacterium
TCAATCTGGTCGGTAAACTCTTGTCCGCCGTAGTAGCGTTTGCCCGGATATCCCTCTGAGTATTTGTTGGTAAGGACTGACGCCATCGCCTCACGCACCGCGAGCGATACGTAGTTCTCTGACGGAATAAGTTCTAGTCCCTCCCGCTCACGCTTCTCTTCTCCTTCAATGATGTCAAAAACTTGTGTGTCTTCGTCTTTAATGTGGTCGTACATAGTAGTGTGGTAAACGAATAAAAGAAGAGTCTTTTATATAAAGCTGGACCAGGTCCTGGTGGTGCGGTTCGTAAGCATTGGAGACTAGTATATACGGACAAAACCCGGAGCCGAAGCCCCGGGTTTTAAGTTCACGCCACGCGAGATGCCTAAACGACCTGTTGTATGGCGCGTACGATATCCTGATGTACTGATTCAGGGTCACGATTGCCGTCAATAACAACGGTTGAGTCGGGTGCCACGTCTCTCATGTACTCAAAGTATCCATCGCGCCTGCGCTCGTACTGCTCAAGCGTAACCAGATCAAGGTGACTCACCTCCCCCGTACGCTCCAATACCCGTGCCCGACCAATCTCTGGAGGCACATCAATGAAAACGGTGAGGGCCGGCATGCAGTCCTTGAGCTCGTCCATGAACGCGCGGAAGAGCGGTTTGAGTTCTGGCGCTCGTGATGCGACCTGGTACGCATACGTTGATGCCGCGAATCGATCGGTAACAACAACCGCACCTCGCTCCAGCGCTGGCTTAATCAAGTTATCCACGTGATCAAAGCGTGCCGCGAAGAAAAGACTCAGTTGGGTATGTGCACTTGCATGCGCACCCTCCTCGCCGATGATGAGGCTCCGAATACGCTCAGCGTACTGGGTTCCTCCTGGTTCACGCGTAAAGATCACTTCTCTTCCTGGGAACACCGTATCCCGGCGTTCCATAAGGCTCCGGAACTGGGTAGTTTTCCCAGCCCCTTCTCCACCTTCAAGTGCTATGAACGCCATAGGTTTTCTCCAAAAAGCCTAGAAAAGACTATACGGTTCATGCTCTGTTCCAACAAGTTATTTCGCTTTCCCCAGCCTTTTTTCATGTACCTAGTATACTGACCTTAATGGAGCGAAGCTATCTCACCGCACTCAAGAACATCTACGAGAACGGCATTGACCGGGAAGGTCGTAACGGTGCGACCCGTGCGCTCTTTGCGATTCAGCTACGACACAAGATGAGTGAGGGGTTCCCTGCTATGACCACGAAGAAACTCGCATTCAAAGCGGTGAAGAGTGAGTTGTTGTGGTTTCTGGAAGGCAGTAACGATGACAACCGTTTGAAAGAATTAAACGGAAGCGAGCGCACGATATGGAGTGCAAACGCCGATGCTGACTATTGGAAACCGAAAGCGCAGTTTCCGGGAGACTTGGGCCGAGTGTACGGCGTGCAGTGGCGCAAGTGGAAGAATGCAGATGGAGAGGAGGTGGATCAGATTGCAACAGTGATTGATAAAATAAAAAACAATCCTTCAGACCGAAGACTCGTGGTATCTGCTTGGAACCCCGGCGAGCTTGATAAGATGGCACTCCCTCCGTGCCACATGCAGTTTCAATTCTTTCCGCATGGCGACAAACTCTCGCTTCACATGGTGCAACGTTCCTGCGATATGTTCCTTGGTGTTCCCTTTAACATTGCGTCCTATGCACTCTTGCTTTCAATGGTGGCACAGGTGACGGGACGCACACCTGACGAGTTAGTACTCACCCTAAACGACGCACACATCTACCATGACCACTTTAGTGCGGTGACCGAGCAACTTACCCGAGACCCCCTTCCCCTTTCACGCCTGCAGTTAAATCCTGACATCACCGATATAGATTCGTTCACCATGGACGACATTGAACTTATTAATTACGAATCACACGCACCTATACGCGCTACAATGGCCGTATAATTCACACACTCTATGGCACTTTCTGACCGACGCATTCTTGAAGAGATGAAAAGTGGATCAATTGTTATTGCTCCTTTTAATGAAGACCAGCTCGCAACCTCAAGCTACGACGTCACCCTTGGTGAGTGGTTCTTCCGTGAGCAACCACCAAACTACAACCACTCTCTCTACAACATCTGGGATCAGGCGCATGTGGAGCACGTGTGGGGAGCGAAGAAAGTAGAACGTGCCGTCGCAGCTAAAGTAGCGTTCTCAAAATATAACTTTGAATGGAATGGTATCCATCCAGAGGACAAAGTGATCGTACTTCGCCCGGGAGAAACAATTCTTGCACACACCAACGAATTCATTGGTGGCAAAGACCACATCACCACCATGATGAAAGCGCGCTCCTCTATGGGCCGTAACTTCATTGAGGTGTGTAAGTGTGCAGGGTGGGGTGACGTTGGATACATCAACCGCTGGACGATGGAGATAACCAACAACTCCAAAAACTACATCATTCCTCTTGTGGTGGGCCGTCGCATTGCGCAGATTGTATTCTTTGAGACCGGAACTATTCGTGGTGCGGACTACGCAGCAACCGGAAAGTACGCATCATCAACCAAAGTGTCGGAACTTAAAAAGGCATGGAAGCCCGAGATGATGTTGCCTCGTTTGTGGGGTGATCGTGATACGAAGAAGAAACAGCCGTGGCACACCAAGAAAAAGAAATAACCCTAGATGTGTTTCAGACACGCCTCGGCTCTATCCAGGCGTTTGTAGTGTATGCGCCACTGCGCACTGAGGTACCTAACCATCAGCTCATCACGCTTCCGCTTGATGCCGTGCTCTACCAGATACAGCCCAGACCCTCTCTAAACCCCCTTGAGGAGGCCAAGGAAGCACTTGATACCATTGGGGATCTTCCGGCAGTAGTCTTCATGCCGGGACGTGCATTTGATACGCTCGGCACTCGTGAGGGCCAGGGTGGCGGGTGGTATGACCGATTCCTCGCACACGTACCGAGCTCGTGGCTACGGGTCGGATTCTGCTACGAGCACCAACTCTCATCCACTCCCCTCACCCGCAACGAGTGGGACCAGCCAGTGGATTATGTATTCGTGGTCTCCAAGACCGGCGAGGCAACCATTTATGAGACTCACGCACGCTCTGGTACGCTGTAGCTATGTCTCGCATCTCTCTCATCGCTGCCCTCACCAACACCCGAGCAATCGGAAAGGAGCATGGTCTGGTGCACGTGATTCCAGAAGACCTAAAACGTTTCAAAGAACTCACCACAGGACACACGGTTGTTATGGGACGAAAGACCTGGGAGTCACTCCCCGAGAAATACCGTCCGCTTCCTAACCGGGTGAATGTGGTAGTGTCGCGCGCTCCTGATTACACGGCCCCCGGTGCTGTTGTGGTGTCGTCTGTTCCTGAAGCACTTGAACGCACCAAAGACGAGGAGGAAGTTTTTATTATTGGTGGCGGTGAGTTATATGCCGCCACTCTTCCCCTTGCAGACCGCCTCTACCTCACCCTTATTGATAGTGATGTGGATGGCGACATACACTTCCCTCCCTACGAAGAGGATTTCACGAACGTATTGTTTGAAGAGGAGCGGGAGTTTGAAGGTATGAAGTATCGATGGGTTGATGTGGAGCGTGCATAGCTATGGCCTATTTTTATTCTCCGTTTCGCAAGAAGTATCGTCCCACCGCCCGTAAGACGTGTGCGTTTTGTAGTACCAGAACCATGCGCCAACAAGGAATTAGGTCGGGTGATTCATATGTTGAGAACGGTTCGTATCGTTGGGTAATAAACTCGTATCCAAAGTTTGAAGGACATACAATGCTTGTGCCGAAACGACACGTGACTAAGCCAGGCACAGAAACAGCAGAAGAGGTCGTAGACCGTGAAGAGCTTCTTGGGTATGCAGTCCAGATCTTAGCAGCGCAGTATCCCGATTCGGGTGTTGAAGTCTTCCTGCAATCTGGTTCTGGGTCTGAAGCTACCGTTCCCCACCTGCATTGGCATGTTGTACCTGCTTCTAAAAATGATCCGTTTAGAAGTTTTGAGAAACTAGGACAGTTCTATACAATTGAGCCGGGTCAGGAGCGCGTCGTGGCCTTCCCGGTCACCATGCGACATTCTCCGCAACAGCTCCTTTCGGCCCTTTCAAGAATCGCTTCAACCAAACGTTATCGGAGGTAAGTCAATGCCCCACAAGGCAGTCGTCATGGCGGGCGGCAATGCGACCCGCCTCTATCCTGCAAGCCGTGTAGTGAACAAGCACATGTTGCCTGTGTACGACCGGCCCATGATCCAACACGTTGTGGAGTTGCTTGTTTCCTCGGGCGTGACTGACATCCACGTTCTGTTGAATAACGACTACGCGTTCCCTATCCAGCAACATCTGGAAGGGGGCGCCGCCTTCGACTGTTCCATCACCTACAGTTACGAACGCAAGGCGATCAGCCCGGTGCTCCACCTGTTGATGGCCCAGAAGTTCGTCGGCGACAACTCGTTTACCCTCATGTGCGGTGACAGTTTCTACCGGGCTCCTCTCGCGCTTGATGGGATCACGGCTCCGCATATGTGGGTGATGCCGCTCGGCAACTTTGACGACTTTTCAAAGTACGCCGAGGTCGGACTCGACGACGACAGTCGCGTCGTCGCGTTCACCGAGCACCCGACTGAACAGAAGACGGGCATCATCCAGACCGGTGCGTGGCTTTTGCCACCGGACGCCTTTAGTCGGGCGTCGCGCCTGATGAACGAGGCGACGAGTGAAGTTCAGATTCGTCATCTCGTGCGTGAATACATCGACGAAGGAACGATGCACGCGACCATGATCCCGGCCGAGTCCTTCCTTGATCTTGGAACCCCCGAGGCTCTCTACCAGGCAAGTACTCTGGCTCGTGCAAGTCTTCTCGCCTGACAAGCGAACAGTCGCCGACTCCTCCGAGGGTCGGCGACTTTGCTTTTGCGTACATAGAAAAACCACCCTCTCGGGTGGCTTTTCTTTCTTCGCTGTTCTTCACTACTTCACATCAACACCCATTGAGCGGGCAGTACCCTCTACAATGCGGTCTGCTGCTTCAAGGGATCCTGCGGTGAGATCCGGCATCTTCGTCTCTGCAATCTCACGAACCTGTGCACGAGTTAGGGTTCCTGCCTTCTTTAGAGGCGCTTTTCCTGAACCCTTTTCAATACCCAGTGCCTTAAGAATAAGACGAGACATTGGAGACACCTTGAGCACGAATGAGAAGGTACGGTCATCGTAGACGGTAAGGTCCACAGGAACGATCTGACCCATACGGTCTTTGGTTGCCTCGTTGAACTTGTTAACGAAGTCGCCAATGTTAACACCAGCTGGACCAAGCACGGTACCTACAGGAGGCGCCGGGGTTGCTTTACCTGCGGGGATTTGAAGCTTAATGATTTTTACTACTTTTGCCATACGAAATTGTTAGGTGACTGTACCTTAGAGCTTCCTTACCTGCAAGAAGTCGAGTTCAACGGGTGTCTCGCGACCAAACATGGCCACCAAGACTTTTACCTTTCCTCGCTCCTCATCTATCTCCCCTACCTTGCCCTCAAGTTCCTTGAACGGACCGTCAACGATAGAGACGGCGTCGTCCTTCATAAGGTCAATGCGGTGCTTAGGAGCTTCCTGACCCATGCGCTTCATAAGTACGTCAACCTCGCGCTCCTCCATAGGAACAGGTGTCGTACCTGAGCCCACAAACCCGGTAACACGTGGTGTGTTACGCACGACAAACCATGAATCCTCGTCCACAATCATGCGCACGAGAATGTATCCCGGGTAGATCTTCTCCTCTTCAACAACGCGCTTGCCTCCCTTCACCCGAATCTTCTTCTCGGTTGGAACCACGACCTCAAAGATCTTGTTTTCCATTCCAAGAGATTCAATGCGCTGCTTCAGGTTACGTTCAACAGCATTCTCATACCCAGCGTAGGTATGAATGGTGTACCAACGGGGCTCGCTATCGAAAGCCTCGTCCGAAAACTCTGGAGCGGTGCGCGTATCCATAGGATGTGATGTTATCGGCTAAGAAGATAGGCCATGCCGTTGGTGAAGGCATAGTCTAGTCCCGCGATGAGCAGGGTCGCAAATACACAGATGATGAGGATCAGAACGACGTGCGTTACCGCCTGTCGTTGGGTTGGCCAAACGACGTGCTTAAGCTCTGCGACGACGTTCTTCAGATATGAGATGAGTCCTTGCATAGTGGTTCTAAATAAAAAAGCCCCGCGGGCCTTTATAAAAGCATGGTACTACTTGGGTTTTAGAGTGTCAATCAACAGCAAAAGGCCGGGGAATATCCCCGGCCTTTTGCTCGTTTTCTTTGAACCTACTTTATCTCGTAGGTAACTGAGACGTTTGCCGTGTATTCGTTCTGACCAACCGGAAGTGTTGGGGTCGCGCTTTGCACTTTCACACTGTCAGCGACTCCCCCACCCATGCCGTATCCGTACATTGGGTATGGCTGATTGTTATCAATGTATGACACAACCTTGCCAAGTCTGACGCCGAGCTGTTTTGCAAGACGCTCTGCCTCTTCACGTGCTTTGCTGATTGCTTCTTCACGAGCTTCTCCCTTCACTTCTTCTGGGTTCTCAAGAGCAAAGTCAGGTCCACTGATGTTCTGCACACCAATCTCTCCAAGCTTAGCAAGTACCTCACCTGCTTTTGCGGTATCACGCACCTTCACTTCAACCGTCTGCATAACCTGGTATCCGGAAATGCGGGGTGTAGAAGGCGGACACGGCATGCCGTATCCACACGCAACGCCGCCATTGTATTCGTACTGAGGAGAAACGGTATACGAAAGCGTTCGTGTATCGTCTTCCTTGATACCAAGATCCTTAACAGCCGCAAGTGCGGCATCGTTCTTCTCAGTCGCTGCTTTCTGTGCGTCAGCTACCTGAGCTTTTGTCTCCATAACGGTGTAGGTAACGCGGGCGATATCAGGAACCCCTGCTGCCTTGCCTTCACCCGAAACCGTAATGGTGTTCATGATAGGAGAATTGGATCGCCCAATCTCATCCAACCCATCAATGGTCTTTACCAAAAGAAAGAGCGCAAGCAATCCCAAGACTGCAATAACTCCCCACTTCACCATTCTGTTGTTCATAATCGTATCCATACGTTCGTTCTTATCCTTATAGTTACTGGTTCCTACTCATAGTACCACGGCCCACTTTATGAAGAATGTGGTGTATGCTTGGCCTATGGAAACACCTTTTCTCCTCACGCTTATCAGTGTTGTGGGCGTCAGTCTTGTGTCACTTGTCGGCCTCTTTGGCCTTTCTTTAAAGGAGAACATCCTGCGCTCTTCCCTGTTTGCGCTCGTGTCTCTTGCGGTTGGTGCGCTCCTCGGGGACGCGTTCATTCACCTTATCCCGGAGGCGTTTGCAGAAGGCATGCCTGCTCTTTCAATTTCGCTTTCCATCATCGCCGGTATTCTTATCTTCTTTGTCGTTGAAAAGGCACTCCATTGGCACCACCATCAAGGCATTGAAGACCAAGAGCACACGCATCAGCCACTCGGGAGCCTTATTCTTGTCTCAGATGGATTCCACAACTTCATTGATGGTCTCATCATCGCCACCAGCTACATGGTGTCAGTTGAAGTTGGTATTGCAACAACCGTTGCCGTTATTCTGCACGAAATTCCACAAGAGGTTGGTGACTTTGGTGTACTCATCCACGCAGGCTACTCAAAAGGCAAAGCATTGTGGTTCAACTTCCTTTCAGGACTTGCCGCTCTCCTTGGTGCGTTTGTTGCCTTCCTGCTCGGCAGTATGACCGAAACTATTACCCTCATGCTGGTACCTATTGCAGCTGGTGGGTTCATCTACATTGCACTCTCAGATCTTATTCCTGAGCTCCATGGTCAATCCGACAAGACCGTACGTCATGGTGCGCTTCAGTTTTTCTGGATCCTTATGGGCGTTCTCTCAATGGTCCTCTTGCTCGGACTTGAGTAGTTAATTCAGTACGAGATTCGCGAGTGCGCCGAGGAATGCCTGATGTTCAGGAAGCTCCTCCACGACAAGTGCAGGGTCAGTCCAGTTTGTTACGTCTCGCTCAAGAATCTCAAAGCGCAACACGTCGCCTGCACGTACAAGATAGTACGCAGAGTGTACGTGCCCTTCAAAACGCTCTAGAACTATTTTCTTCATTATGTGGGTACCGACGGTAGCGTCAGCAAACGCGGAGAGTTCAGGGGTTGCACCAGATGGCTCGAGCATGGTGTTTGCGAGCATGACGTCATTAGCTGTTTTTCCTTCTGGAATCTCAAAGCGCCGAACGACAATGGCGTGTGGTGGTGGGGTCGCGGTTGCCTTTTCATATGCTACGAGAAGTGTGGCGTCCTCACCGAGTGCATTTTTGTTCTCAACGTACCCAGCTGGTGCGGTGAATGAAATACCTATGGTACTCAGTGCTCCGGGACATGGCGCAAACGCACAGAGTGGACCGATACGGCCAACGGAGCTCCCGTCTGGGCACACCATGGCGTCCATGGTGCACGCAACGCTCTCCGGCTGTGGCACTGCGTTTCGTTCAATCATGTTTCTATACAGAAACCCGCCCAAACCTACGACCACAATGAGGACAATACCGGCAACAAGTTCTTTCATACTATGGGCGCGTCTTTAGTGAGTCGCGAATCTCCTCAAGCACCAGAAGTTCGGCACTCTTACTATCTGGCTCTCCGTGCCCTTCAGCTTCGTCACGCTTTGCTTTCATCACGAGATGATTAATACCCTTCACCATGAGGAAGAGCGCAAAGGCGGTGAGGACGAACGAGATCACTGCCTGAATAAAGAGTCCGTACTGAATGGTGGCGTCGGTATTGGGAACCGCAACCGCAAGGTCAGCGAAGTTAATGCCTCGGGTAAGGAGCGACAACGGCGGTGTAATGATATTCGTTACGAGCGAAGTAGTAATAGCGCTAAAAGCAGCTCCAATCACGACACCCACTGCAAGATCTACCGCGTTTCCGCGCAACGCGAACTTCTTGAATTCATCAAAAAAGGATTTCATGGTTTGAGTATAGCAAAGCAGAAACCCGCTCCATAGAGAGCGGGTTTCTGCTTACTCTGGGCGACTTGTGGGGCTCGAACCCACGACCGCTCGGACCACAACCGAGTGCTCTACCAGCTGAGCTAAAGCCGCCATGAACTCGCTTCTTATACCACGAGAGCCGACTACGGCCAAAGCGTGATAACGAGCGTCGCAGTGAGAATTGCACACAACAGGTGCGCAATATCAAACAGAAACAGCTTAAGTGGACGTTCCTCAAACAACACATAGTTCGCATGCGTCGCTACCACGAACCCAATCCAGATAAGAACGGCGAGAACAACTGCCCCACCCACGCCTTGCGGATTTAGAAACTGCACAAACGTTGCAAGGACAAACGCAGTAACGAGCGCACACACTCCTGCAAGAGACATGGCGGTAAGGGGCGTGATCTTCATCGCTTTCATTGCTTCAGGTGTATACCCCTTGAGCTTCATCCAATACTTTCCAAAGAGTGGTCCGTACCACAGAAACCCGACCAGCATGCTCGCGAATGCGGCGGCGAGAATTGCGAGATAATTTATGGAGTCCATGCGGTTAAGTATAGAACAGAAAGCGCGACCCATACGGATCGCGCTTTCTGTTCACGTGTGCCCAGGAGAGGACTTGAACCTCCAAGCCTTGCGGCACCACCACCTCAAGGTGGCGAGTTTACCAATTTCTCCACCTGGGCATCTTCATCATGAATTCGCATTCAATGACTGCCCCACTATACCTAACGCTTTCTCTATTTTCAATCTTTTGCGAGATAAGCACATAACGTTCTGCCGCGGGTAAACAAAAGGAAGAATCCTCAACGTTTCACTCTTTGCAAACTTTAAGTTACGCACACCGCCGGCTGCGCTACTCATACTTACGGACCCTGCAACCCCACAGAGCCGTTTGAGTGTCGCACGAATCCACATTGAGTGTGCTCCACTCGCTGACGAAGATACAAGATAAAACATAAAGCTAGAACGCCAGCGTGGATCAAAGTAACTATAGAAACTACCGTCGCCGTCCAAGTGTCCTCTAAGGAAATCAAAGAAGTACTTGTCAGGAACCTTAAGCTTGCCGAGTGTGAGCGACTTGTTTGGTGTTATACCGATACTCATCAGAAACTTGTAGAGAGTTATGTCTCCCCATTGCAGTCTGTAGTAAAGTTCACTCCCCTTGTATCCTCCGCTCGCTTTATAATTAGCATTTGCCGTTACCGCAAAACACTTTTTCACATTCTGAATCAACTCAAGATCTTTGGAAACAAAAATTAAATGTCTTCCGTCTTTTGAAAGGTTTCCATCACTAGCCATCAACCCTATTCCGTAGGCCAACTCCGGGCCCCAGGCCACTTCCCTCGTTTTCGGTTTCGGACCTCGTAGCCCCATATCTCAAGCATACTATGCTACCAATTTTTATTAAGAAAAATCCCCAACGTGTGGGGATTTTCTTTACACCTCTTCCTTCTTCTCTTCTGTTGCTTCCTCAGTAGCGGGAGCGTCTGTCTCTGTTGGCACCTCCTCTACAGGAGTCTCCTCTGGAGTTTCAACGACTTCCTCGACTACCTCTTCTTCAGCAACCTCCTCTTCCTTGAAGTCGTCCGTAGACATCTTCACGAGACGCATGTTGCGAAGCTGGCGACGTACCTCACGAGCCACCTTCTCACGAATGAAGTAAAGCTTTGCGCGACGAACTTTAGAACGGCGAACGATTTCAATCTTTTCAATAAATGGTGCAAAGAGTGGGAAGATCTTTTCTACCCCAACACCGGACATCGTTGCACGAACCGTGAAGGTAGCTCCGGCCTCGGTACCGTGCTTTACGGCGATCACCAAGCCCTCAAACATCTGCACGCGCGTCTTGCCTTTTTCAATAATTTTCTGGTGCACACGAACGGTATCACCCGGGC
>CAZPVV010000015.1:0-10841 GCA_964590505.1 uncultured Candidatus Saccharibacteria bacterium
CTGGAGCGACTTAAGATTCGCGTAGAGGAAGCAGGAGGCGCGGGTGAAGACGTGCGTACTGAATACGAAGAAACAAAAAGTCGCGAAGAATTCCTTGCGCGAGAAGTCACCGATCTTGGTGCGTCTGCCCATGGACTTCGCGAACTTATCAGCGAGCTTGATACCGAACTTCACAAGACATTCTCTGAGGGACTCGCGAAAGTGAACGCGTCGTTTAGTGAGTTCTTTGGACTTATGTTTGGTGGCGGAAGTGCAAAGCTCGTACTTGAGGAAGCACAGGTTGCAGACGAAGACGAAGAGGGTGAAGAGAATACTGAAAAGAAGAATGAACGTTTGGGTATTGAGATCAGTGTTAACTTGCCCAAGAAGCGCGTGCAGTCACTCATGCAACTTTCAGGCGGCGAACGTGCACTTACTTCTATCGCGCTTATCTTTGCGATGAGTCAGGTGAACCCACCACCATTCTTGATACTGGACGAGACCGATGCGGCCCTTGATGAAGCGAACTCTAGGCGCTACGGCGACATGATCGCAAGCCTTTCCAAGAAGTCTCAGCTCATCGTTATCACCCATAACCGTGAGACGATGAGCCGTGCCGGTATTCTCTACGGCGTCACCATGGGAGCTGATGGCGTTTCCAAACTTTTGTCCGTTCGTTTTGAGGAAGCGGTGGAGGTGGCGAAATAATCCATTTAGGTATATAACGAAGGCCGATCCACAAGGGAAGGAGACATTAATGGTTTCGACTGATGATAGCTCCAGAGCCCATGGAGCAGTTTGGAGCAGCAATACGCTTCGCGGGTCACAACAACCTGTCGCGTACTACGCGCATACCCATGAACAAGGCCAGGTTTTCAAAAGAAGTCCTTTCGCGCGTAACATTTGGCTCAAACGCTGCCGACTCGTTGTGCGCAGGCGCCGCAAGGCATTTAGGCGCAGTACTCAGAAGACTTAACCCGCGGGGCACCGCGGGTTATTCTTATACCTATGGCTGCATTTGCATACTTCAAAACACACGTACAAAAGGCAGCGAGTTTGCTTGCTCTAACCCCTGAGCAGACCGAAGCTTTGATGACACCAGATCGCGTACTTAAGGCAGATCTCTCCGTTCAGATGGACAACGGAAGTATTGCGGTATTTCCTGCATACCGTGTGCAGTTTAATAACGCACGAGGTCCGTATAAGGGAGGGATACGTTTTCATCCAGACGCTGACGAAGACGAAGTATCGGCACTTGCCGCAATGATGGCAATTAAGTGCGCGGTTGTGGGTATTCCATTTGGAGGCGCTAAAGGCGGAGTTGCGGTTGATCCGAAGAAACTTTCAAAAACAGAGCTACACAATGTGGCCAAAGCATACGTACGCGCGTTTGCAGAGCACCTGGGGCCCGATCAGGATATTCCAGCGCCTGACGTATACACCACACCAGAAATCATGGGTGTGATGCTTCGCGAGTATGAGGAGATTGTAGGGAAACCATCTCCCGCTATGATCACCGGCAAATCAATGAGTGACGGGGGAAGTCTTGGGCGTGATACCGCAACGGCAGATGGCGCAATCGCTGTGCTTGAAGAACTAATGAAAGATAAACACTTGGACCCCGAAACGATGCGTGCGGGTGTACAGGGAGCCGGTAACGCAGGTGCCCAGGCAGCACACCTGCTCTCCTTTATGGGAATGAAAGTAGTTGCTCTTGCTGACAGTAAAGGCACCTTGGTGTCTGAGGAGGGAATTGATGTGTCTCTTGCGCTCAAAATTAAGCAAGAGAAAGGATCAGTCGTTGATGCAGCTCCTCTCATGCAAGAAGACGGACGCATACTTCCGGCAGACGATGTTATTACCGAGTCCTGCGAAGTGCTGGTGCCGGCTGCTCTTGAGGAACAGATTCATGTGGGTAACGTTGCAGAGGTTAAAGCAGGTATTGTGCTTGAGGTAGCGAATGGTCCGACAACACCTGAAGCTGATGACCAGCTCCACGCTCGTGGTGTAGTAGTAGTGCCCGACGTACTTGCTAACGCAGGTGGCGTCACCGTCTCCTATTTTGAATGGCTCCAGAACAAATCAGGAGAAACATGGAGCAAGGAACAGGTGAAGGAGCGACTTGAAGAGACGATGGCGCTTGCGTACAGAGACGTTGCTGATTTTGCGCGAGACCGTGGGGTGTCGCTCCGCGAAGCAAGTTATGCGCTTGCCCTTATGCGGATTGGGGAGGCGAAGGAAAACTAAGCAGTCTCTGCAAGCCCAAAATCAAGCTCACGATCAAGCACCCGTGCAGCAATCAATTTCACGCGGATAGGGTCACCGAGCGAGTACTGTACTTTGGTGCGCTCACCCACAATGCGGTACCGCTTATCGTCATACGTGAAGTAATCCTGACCAAGATCACGAATACGGATCATGCCTTCTGCCATGGTCTCTTTTACCTGCACGTAGAGTCCACGGTCGGTGACGCCTGAGATAACGGCGTCAAAGTCCTCACCTACACGAGGCTCCATAAACTCAACCAACTTGAGCTTCACCGAGTCACGCTCCGCTTCTGCAGCAGATACTTCGCGCTCTGAAGAATGTGCAGCAAGTTCTTCAAGCTCGTTCACCTGTTCTCGTGAGACCGGCTGATGATTGGTGAAGTTCTTAAGGAGGCGATGAATAAGGAGGTCGGGATATCGACGAATAGGGGAGGTGAAGTGTGTGTAGAAGGGAAACGCGAGACCAAAGTGGCCGCCATTCTTTGTGGAATAAATAGCTTTGGCCATTGAACGCAGGGTCGCCACTTTAATCAAATACTCCTCAGGCTTTCCTTCAAGCTTCTTAAGGAGTGCGTTGATGTCGGTACCTTTTACTTTCCCGGCTTGGGTTGGAAGATCGTAACCCAATACTTTCAAGAACTCAGAGAGGTTTTCAATCTTCTCTGCGTTTGGTGCGTCATGCACGCGGTACACCGAGACGTTCGCAATCTTGTCGTTCTTGGTGAGCTTGGCAAGTTCTTCAGCAACGGCAACGTTAGCAAGCAACATGAAGTCCTCAATAAGCAGGTTCGTGTCTTTGCGCTCTTTAAGATGCACAGCAATAGGTTTGCCGTTCTCATCCAGCTCCACTTTCACCTCAGGAGTATCAAAGGCAATCGCGCCCGATTCCTCTCGGCGCTTGCGCATCATCTTTGAGAGCGTGTTGAGGATGGTGAGTTCTGCAAGGTGAATACCGTCATTCTTCTCAAGTACTTCTTGTGCTTCTTCATAAGAGAAGCGCTTGTCTGAATGAATGATGGTCTCTCCAAACCAGCGATCAATCACGCCTGCTTGCTTGTCTATGGTGAAGACTGCAGACATCGCGAGACGATCCTCGTTCGGGTTAAGGGAGTTCAGGTTTGTGGAGAGTACGTGGGGGAGCATCGGGATGGTGCGATCAACCAGGTATACGGACGTCGCGCGTGCTCGTGCTTCGTCATCAATCGCGGTTCCAGGCTTTACGAAGAATGAGACGTCAGCAATGTGTACGCCAATCTCGTAGTTACCGTCTGGAAGAGTGCGGACCGACAGCGCGTCATCAAAGTCCTTTGCGTCCACCGGATCAATGGTGAAGGTAAGTGCGTCACGCATATCACGGCGTGTACCTTTCGCCGTTTCTTCCGCAATCATTGCTTTACCATTCTCTTCAAGTCGCTTTGCTTCAGCGACCACACCAGGAGGGAAGTCAGAGCGGAATCCTTGGGAGAGCGCGAGTGCGCGCATCTCAGTCTCATGCACGCCGGCAGGTCCGATGATCTCTTCCATCGTGCCCCAGGGAATAGGTTCGTTTTCGTTCCAACCTTTGAAGGAAACGACCACTTTGTGTTCAAGAGGGAGTGACTCGCCACGCACCAAGAGTGGTACATACATCTTTTTCCAGTCTGGAATCAGAATGATGGCGCCTGCGCCAAGTCCTGAATCAGGATTTGCTTCAATCAACTTTCCAACAAACTTATCGTGTGCACGGCTGAGTACGGCAACCACTTTAGCTGCGGTGCGTGACTTCCGGGTCTTGGGGTCGGTGACAGTACCAATCTCCTCCACCTTTACCATGTCGCCAGGGAGCGCAAAGTTTAGATTCTCCGGTTCAATAATGAGATCGTCTTTCTCAGGGTCAATACTAAAAAATCCCGTACCGCGACGGGTGATAACAATAGGTCCTTCGTGTGTTAGTGCGGGTGTCATTAGATATGACTGTAGCAGATTACGTTGGTTATGCTAAGGTATGCGCGGACATCCGCTGGACCGAATGCAGCCGCTTCGCTCCTGCGGGTGGTACCGCGGCAGACTAGTGCATGCGCCCGTGAGGGTCCATGTTGAGACAGACTACGTTGCTTCGAAAGTCTATTAGCTCGCCACTGGGGCGTGCTGGGTTCGCAAGAGTCCAGCACGCTTCCAGAGGAGCCATACCATCCTGACCAATGCGTCAGGATTTCTTGTTATACTCATGGAGTAGCCTGAACGGTCTGGCCTTCTATCCCCGCCACACCCGCGCGCACGGCTGCCAACTTGAAGGACGGTGGGCGACTTCTCCGTTTTTGCCCGCCGTCCTTTCTTTTTGCTTTTATTTGACCCATTTAGGCCATTCTGGTACAGTTGCCCCACTATGTTGATGATCCGTTTCCAGCGCATTGGCCGAAAGAACGACCCGGCTTTTCGTATTGCAGTACTTGAGAAAGCTTCCGGCCCAAAGGCAGGGAAGTATGTTGAACTCGTTGGTACCTATAACCCAAAGACCAAGGAATCTTCTCTTAAACCAGAGCTTATTAAAGAATGGGTAGCAAAGGGTGCTCAGGTTTCTCCTTCTGTTATGAACCTCCTTATCGCCAAGGGCGTATACGAGGGCAAGAAGATTCAAGTTATTTCTAAGAAGAATCTTGAGAAGAACAAGCCAGCAGAAGTGGTAGCTGAGCCTGAGGCTCCTGCTGCAGCAGAAGCAGTTGTTGCTGAAGAAGCAGTTGCTCCAACCGAGGAGGAAGTAGTTGCAGAGGCTGCAGAGACCGAAGAGATGGTTCCTGAGGTAGCAACTGCCGAAGAAGAGGTTCCCGCAGAAGCGACAGCGTAACGATAACGAGGCATCTGCCTCGTTGGTACTCTTATTCTGACATTCCTAATATTCTGATATGCAAGACCAAGACCACGCATTCCTTGAGTACGTCGTAAAAGCACTCGTTGATAATGGAGACCAGGTATCAGTCACCCGTACGGTGGATGAAATGGGTGTACTCCTTACTCTTTCCGTAGCCCCGGAAGACATGGGCAAAATCATTGGACGCGATGGAAACATTGCGAAAGCACTGCGTACACTCCTTCGTGTTGTGGGCATGAAGCACAACGCACGTGTGAACCTCAAGATCAATGAACCGGTTGGAGGAAAGCGTGATGAGTCACGCAGTGTAGACGACGCTATTGCTGACTTGGGATAAGAAGGGAGGAGTAATCCTCCTTTTCTTTATCTGTTGCTATAATAGTGGTACATGAGGAAAAAGCTTATCGCGGTAACAATTGTTGTTGTGGTAGCGGGAGTAGCTTTCGGACTCTATTGGTATGCAACACAACCATTTTCTGTAATCACTCCTAACGGGACGTTTTTGCACTCCAAACAGAAGGGTAAAAGTCAGAGCAATTATCGATATGAAGTTATTGGAGAGAAGGAGGGACATTGTTACTTCAATGACGCAACCCTAGGCGACTGTATTGTTCGTGTCTACAAAAATAACGACGTAGTACTTGAAGTCATTGGTATTCGGGAGATCGAGAAGAAGCTTGGAGGGCTTCCAGAGAAGATCGAGGGAAACATTCTCTATACCGCAATTGGATTCGCTGATGGAGGTATACACGCGACAACTCATAACAGCTATGATCTTGAGACTGGGAAAGTTTCATATTTGTATAGCTATACAAATATTGTGGATGAGGCAATAGAATTTGCTACTCCAACTATTCAATACCTAGTAGTGCTAGACGGAAGGAAGGAGCAGTATGACGACCAGAGTAATCCAGCAGGACAAACCTCAAAGGAGTATCGTTTTTATGTTCGCGGTGCAACTAAAGATCCATGGTTTATTTCAGAATGCACGCTGTTGAACTACGCAGAATGTACTCGTTCCCATGAGCCACAGTTTTCTTTTACGGAACCAGGAGAAGTGAATGAACCCTTTCTTTATGACGTCGTAGTTCAGGACGAAGTGGCGCAAGTTCGTGAAAGTCGTGAGCGACAACAACCATGGCTTAAGCCTCTCACCCCAAAGTTCGAACTTGACCTTGAGAAGCCTGGAGTGAAAAAGATTTGACTCTAGTCAACATATCCTTCATAAAGGGACATATGCTCCGATTCCATCTCATTACCGCATTTCCTGAAGCGTGTGACGCGTATCTTTCAGCGTCTATATTGGGGCGCGCCCGCGGGAACAAGAAGATTTCCGTTGACTACCAAAACCCACGAGACTTTGCAGGCAATAAATGGAGCAAGGTAGACGATCGCCCGTATGGGGGAGGACCCGGCATGGTGATGCAGGCATTGCCGGTCGTTAAGGCGGTGAAAAAAGCGCTTGCCCGCAGAAAAGGAAAGATCGCGGTGGTGTGGTTTGAACCATTCGCCAAAGAGTTTGATAACAAAGAAGCAGACGCACTTTTGAAATACGACGATGTGGTGCTGGTGTGTGGGCGCTATGAAGGTATTGATGAGCGGGCAAAGAAGATTATGAAAACCTTTGGAAAGGTGCATACGTATTCGGTGGGGAAGGCGGTATACACCGGAGGAGAGATTCCATCCATGGCTATTGTGGACGCGGTGACGCGTCGTATTCCGGGTGTACTTGGAACCGATGAATCTGTTGAGGAGCGAAGAGTTGCCTCCCGAGAGATTTACACACGCCCTGAGACTATTGAGTGGGAAGGGAAGAAGCTGAAAGTTCCAAAGGTTTTACAGAAGGGAAATCATAAGGAAATTGATGCGTGGCGGGAGAAAGCGAGCACTAAGAAAGGGAAGTAAATAGGCTCTATAGAGCCTATTTACTTATATCGTCAGAATGTTATAATATTCATCCGCCTGAAAAGGCTCATTGTTACCCAAGGGGGATTTCGCATGCGTATCAGATACCTGGCATTCGTCGTGATGGCGATTGCGTTCGTTGCGGTCTTCGCGCCCGTGCTCGCTTCCTACGTGTTGGGGAGTGAGCCGTCGGTCGCCAACCACAGCTACAAATCGCACCTGCTGGCCGGCACCGTGCTGGTCATCATCGGCGGAGTGCTACTCCGCTCCACACGACCGATCCTCGGCCTTGTTGGGCCGATAATCGTGGCTGCAGGGGTTGCGGTTTTCCCGCAAGAAACCGATCCGGCCATGGGCGTCATCATCGGAATCATTCTGATTCCCCTGATCGTCTGGGCGGGTCTGGTTTCCTACACCACACGCGCAATGAACGCCAAATGGGGTGAGGTGGTTCAGAGTGCAGCTCTGCTTTCGCTTCCTCTCATCGTGCTGTTCATCGCCAATTTCTCCGGCTTCTACGCTGGGAATGAGGGGAACCTGGCCGGCGTCATGGTCGTCACCGGCTTCATCTCGTGGTTCTTCATGCCTCGCGTGATCAACCATCAGCTGGAAAACAGCAAGCGCGGGGCGATCTGGGAAGAACGCATGGGCACCTAGCTCTTCCGGAGCCAAGGTCAAAGACCGTAAGGGCCGCCCACCAGGGTGGCCCTTATTCTATTCACTCACCCTTCATTGACTCCACAGACAGAGCGGTATAGACTCTACTTAACCAGAACAGATTGAGTGGTGGGGGCACTCTGGGGGTAGCAAAAAGCAAGGTTTTATTTATACAAGCGTCCGGGAAACGGGACGCGGCTCGTCGTGCACGAGCCAGTTTGGCGTTTCTCGGTAGCACCCATAATTTGCGAACGACATGCGAACTCAAAAAGCGCTCGTGCAAAAGACGTTCGGAGCATTCCAGCCACTCCGCGTCCCGTTCCCTGACTTGGTAGGGCACCAAAGGGAATCGTTCAACTGGCTTTTGAAGGACGGATTCAAGGAACTCTTCAATGAGTTCTCCCCAATTCCTGATTATTCAGGAAAGAAGTTTGAACTCCGTATTGATGGATTTGAGATCGGAGAGCCTAAGGGAGACGAGGAGACTGCGCGTGAGAACATGCGCACGTACGAAGTACCTCTTAAGGTAACCGTTACGCTTCTCAACAAGACCATGGGAACCGAGAAGACGCAGGAAATCTTCCTTGCGGATCTTCCGATGATGACCCCACACGGTTCATTCATCGTGTCCGGTGTTGAGCGCGCTATCGTGCCTCAGCTTGCTCGATCATTCGGTGCATTCTTTATCGCTGAGGAATCAAAGGGAAAGAACTACTTCGGCGCAAAGCTCATCCCATCTCGTGGTGTCTGGATTGAGATTGATTCAGAGGCTGATGGTGCAATCTACGTAAAGATTGACCGCAAACGAAAGTTCCCCGTATCAAACCTCCTCACCGTCTTTGGTGCAGGAAGTCGGGATGAACTTCTGAAGCGATTCAAGGGTGACGAGGTTGCGCTTGCTGCAATGCAGGCAACACTTGCACACGACACTGCGCAGTCTCTTGAAGACGCGTTTGTTGAAATTCACCGCCGTATGCGTGATGGGGATCTTGCTACCCCAGAGAACGCAAAGCAGTACGTTAATGCGCTCTTTACCCCCGAGCGTTACGACCTCTCTAAGGTTGGACGATACCGCCTGAACCAGCGCTTTGGTGGCAAACTTGATGCCAAGGCTCTTGAAGCACGCACCCTCACACTTGATGACCTCACCAAGATTGTTGCGGAAATCGCGCGCATGAACCAGGACCCTAACGCGGTACCGGACGACATTGATCACCTTGGTTTCCGTCGCGTTCGTTTCGTTGGTGAGCTCCTACAGGCACGTATGCGTGTTGGTATGAGTCGCATGAAGCGAAACATCCAGGACCGTATGTCCACCATTGAGTCTGAGACCTCTCTTCCAATGGCGTTCATCAACCCTCGTCCGTTCCAGGCAAGTGTCCGCGAGTTCTTCACGGCTAACCAGCTTTCCCAGTTCATGGACCAGCAGAACATTCTTGCTGAGCTTGAGAACATGCGCACGCTATCTGCTCTTGGACCTGGTGGTCTTACGCGTGAGCGAGCAGGCTTTGAAGTTCGTGACGTGCACCCATCGCACTACGGACGCCTCTGTCCTATCCACACCCCAGAAGGTCAGAACATCGGTCTTATCCTTCGCCTTGCTCTTCACGCACGCACCAACGAGTTTGGGGTGATTGAAACACCGTACGCGGTGGTGAAGAAGGGAGCGGTAACGGAAGAGATCGTATACCTCAACGCACTTGAAGAGGAGAGTCGCACCATCGCACACGGCGCAACCCCACTTGATGAGAAGAAGCGTATTGTGCCGGACGCAATTGAAGTACGCCGTAACGGTGAGCCTGCGGTGGTGTCTCGCGATGAGATTGATCTCATTGACGCATCAACATACCAGATGTTCTCCGCTGCAACCGCGATGATTCCGTTCGTTGACCACGACGACGCAAACCGTGCACTCATGGGTTCAAACATGCAGAAGCAGGCAACACCGGTGTTGGTCCCCGAGGCCCCACTCGTTGCTACCGGTATTGAAGAGCACGCAGCACGAAACACGGGACGCCTGGTCTTGGCCGAAGAGGCAGGAGAGGTGACGTATGTCGATGCACGCAGGATTGTCGTTGAGAACAAGGACGGCAAGAAGAAGGAATACAAACTCCAGGGCCTCACCCAAACCAACCAGAACTCTGCATTCATGCAGCGTCCTTCTGTTCTTATGGGAGCGAAAGTAAAGAAGGGAGATGTACTTGCAGACAACTCTTCAACCGACCATGGTCAGATGGCACTCGGACAGAACGTTCGCGTTGCCTTCATGTCATGGAGCGGTGCTAACTACGAGGACGCCATCATCGTGTCTGAACGCTTGGTTGAGAACTCTAAGTTCACCACCATTCACATTGAAGACTTTGAGTGTGCCGTTCGCGACACGAAGCTTGGACCGGAGGTAACCACACACGACATTCCAAACGTTGGAGAACTTCGTTTGAAGAACCTTGATGAGGAGGGTGTGGTGCGCATTGGTGCTGAAGTTCGTCCCGGAGACATTCTTGTCGGAAAAGTAACACCTAAGGGTGAGACACAGCTTACTCCTGAGGAGCGCCTCCTTCGTTCTATCTTTGGAGACAAAGCAAAGGACGTGAAGGACACCTCACTTCGTATGGAAGGCGGAAAGCGTGGTCGTGTTATCGGCGTACGCGTCTTCTCACGCGAGAAGGGTGATCAGCTTGAGAGCGGTATCATCAAGAAGATTGTGGTGACGGTTGCGCAGGTGCGTAACGTATCAGTGGGTGACAAGCTCGCTGGTCGCCACGGAAACAAGGGTGTTATCTCCCGCGTGCTTCCGGTAGAGGACATGCCATACGACGACGATGGCAATCCGGTGGATCTTATTTTGACCCCACTTGGTGTTCCATCACGTATGAACCTTGGTCAGATTCTTGAGATGCACCTCGGGCTTGCCGCAAACACGCTTGGATACCAGGCCGTGGTCCCTCCATTTGCAGGAGCGTCAGCTGACGAGATTCGTGATGAGCTTGAGGCCGCTGGCTTTGATCGCTCAGGACGTATGCGTCTGTTTGATGGCCGCACCGGAGAAGCGATGGCGCAGGCTATCTCGGTTGGATACATGTACATCTTGAAACTCCATCACATGGTGGAAGACAAGATTCATATGCGTTCCATCGGTCCGTACTCCCTTATCACCCAGCAGCCGCTTGGAGGAAAGGCACAGA
>CAZPVV010000016.1:0-10633 GCA_964590505.1 uncultured Candidatus Saccharibacteria bacterium
GGCCGGCCCACGTAAGTTTCTTATCATCGCTATCGTGGTGTCGGTCGTTCTTGCACTCAGTGCCGTCACCCTTATCGCCGTGCTCTATGAGACGCCAACCTGTACTGACGGCAAACAGAATGCTGAGGAGCGAGGGGTGGATTGTGGAGGTGCGTGTATGTATCAATGTCTGGCTGATGTTGAAACACCTTCAGTACGCTTTGTGCGCGCCTTCTCTCCACAGTCTGGGCGCTATGACGTGATCGCATACGTTGATAACCGAAACGCGATGCTTGCATCAAAAGGTGTACGAGCAACCGTAGAACTTTTTGATGAGAACCGAACATTTGTGACGAAGAAAGATGTGCTCATTGATATTCCTGCAGGGACGACGATTCCAGTCTATGTGCCTGAAGCATATCGCGGGGCGGCGGTGATCGGACAAGCGTTTCTTATTTTTGATGAAGCAACACTGCGTTTTTATGAACCCAAGAAAAAGCATGTGGTGCCGGTTGTAACTAATGTGGAGACTACTAATGTAGAAGCGCCACGCATTCGCGCAGTACTACAAAACCCAACGGCCTTTCCGCTCTACGAAATAAAACCAATTGCAACGGTGTTTGATGGGGAAGGGAATGCTATCGCAGCATCTCAAACATTTCTTCCACAACTAGGGGGCCAAGCAGACGCGAGTGTTCTGTTTACCTGGAACGCACCGTTTACCGGGATACCTGCCCGCGTTGAAGTCTTGCCGGTCATTCCACTTACGTTTCCATGAATGAGATAGTGCAGGGAAAGCCGTTTGCTGCGGTACTCAATTCATGGCCTCTGCTTGCGATAGGTGTCGCGCTTTCGCTTCTCGGGATCCTTACCATGGATCCGTTTGGCGCGGGTTCTTCCTATGCAGAACATCAACTTCTTTCGCTTATGGTGGGCGTTGGATTCTTTGTGGTGTTTGCCACAGCTGATCTTCAGTTCATTCGGCGCACCCCAGTCATCATCACCGCCTATGTGGGGGCACTCATTCTCTTAGCGTCACTCCTGGTGCTTGCGCCAACGGTGATGGGTGCGAAGAGTTGGTTTAGTTTCGGACCCTTTTCTTTGCAGCCAGCGGATCCTGCAAAGATTGTATTCATCGCTATCATTGCAAAATACTTCTCACGCCGACACACACAAATTGGTCAGTTCTGGCATGTGATTGTATCGGGGGCGTATGCGGGTGCAATGATTCTTTTGATTCTGGTACAGCCAGACCTTGGGACTGCCGCAATCTTTGCGTTTGTGTGGTTCGGACTCATTCTCGTGTCGGGTATTCCACTGCGTCACCTTTTTGCGGTGTTTATTGCCGGCATCACCGTGGTGTCTGCTCTCTGGTTCTTTGGTCTGCATGAGTATCAGCGCACGCGTATTCTGTCGTTTGTGAATCCTGCCGCGGACCCGACAGGGGCCGGATATAACGCATACCAAGCGGTGGTCGCAACGGGGTCAGGAGAATTGCTTGGGAAGGGTATTGGGTATGGTACCCAATCAAAACTTCGCTTCCTGCCGGAGTATCAGAGCGACTTTATCTTTGCGTCGTTTGCTGAAGAATGGGGATTCGTTGGAATGGTGCTCGTGCTTACGCTCTATGCACTCCTCTTTTTCTTATTGATTCGCATTGCACAACGCTCAGCCACAAACTTTGACGCACTCTTTACCATTGGCGTCACACTCCTCCTTATGGCACATATGTTAGTGCATGTGGGTATTAACGTTGGCCTGCTTCCGGTCACTGGAACCACCACACCATTTATGAGTTATGGTGGCTCACACCTCGTGGTTGAGTTTATTGCGCTTGGTATTGTGGCGTCACTCGCAAAGCAGGGAAGGAGTGTGCCGCGCACGCAAGCTGGTCAGGAATACTTTGGTGGTTAGTAGAGCGCAAGGGTCTCATTCACCATCTTCTCTAGAGAGAAGTCAGAGATAACGCGTGTGTAGAGTGCGTCCCCAACACGCGCACGCAATCGCGCGTCGTCGAGGTATTGGACCAGAAGTCCCGCAAGTCTATCCGTATCGCCACGTGGAAAGAGTGAGCCGGTAACGCTGTCTTCAATGATTTCAGGAATCCCTCCTACGTTACTTGCAATCACGGGGAGCCCTGCGAGCCCGGCCTCAAGGAGCACATACCCCAGGCCCTCACTCCGAGAGGGAAGGACGAAAATATCAAACGCGCGTAGGTATGCACTCGCATCTTCAACATGGCCCCGCAGTCGCACACGATCCTGGAGCCCATGCGCGCGGACTAATTCTTCAAGACGCAGACGCTCAGACCCCTCTCCCATGATGAGAAGGGTAACGTCGGGGTATGCGTCTTGAATGCGGGCGAACGCTTCAATGAGTACGGGTAGTTGTTTGGTTGGATGGAGCTCGGCAATGGTCCCAATCCATATGGGGAAGGAAATATGTGGCGCGAGTATCATGTGCGCATCTTCACGAAGCGCCATGGGAAACTCGCTGATGCCGTTATGGATAACGACACACGAGCGCTCGACAAACGGCATGTGGCGCGTGTCTCGCTTCATAGCGTTCGACACACAAATGGTGGTGTGTGCGAGAAGAAGGGTAGCGTAGTGGGCAAGCCAAATAAGTATCCGCGCTAAGACTGGACGGTCTTCGTTAAAAGCCCAGCCGTGTGCAGTGAAGATAATACGAGGAACGCCAGCCACGCGCCCTGCAAGAGAGACGAGACCTCCCGCTTTGGAGCTGTTGCCGTGCACCACGGTTGGTTGGTATTCACGCATAATCTGTAGAAGCTCTCCGAACACCCGGAATTCCTGCAAGACACTTACGTCTCGCGTGAGGAGCGAGATGGTGCGCACAGGAACACCAGCTACGGAAAGACGGGCAGTGAGCTCTCCAGGAGCTCCTGTTACCACGAGCACCTCGTGCCCCAGGTCCCGGGCGCTAGTCGCCATATCATAGACGTAGCGCTGAGCCCCTCCCCAGGAGGCTTTGGTGACGACATAGAGAATACGGTGCTTTTTGGTAACGTTCATGGGGTTTCCTTAGTACTATGCTATAACACAGCTACTAGCATAATTCTCTCTCAGTATGACGTTCGGGGGCACTAAAGCAACCACTTATCTATTTGCCGGAGACATAGCGGTTTTTGTCGTGTCGTTGTGGTTGACGCTCTTTGTCCGCTACGCACGTATCCCGGAAACTGAACTCCTCTACACCCACATCGCGTCATTCGTATTCTTGTTCGGTGTCTGGGTACTGGTGTTCTATATGTCTGGGCTCTACAGCAAACGTGTCACGCTCTTTAAGAAAGAGTTGCCGGTTGCGATTCTTGGCGCACAGCTCGTTAACATGTTGCTTGCGGTGCTGTTCTTCTTCTTTGTGCCTATTGGAATTGCGCCAAAAACGAACTTGCTTTTGTACTTGGTCATTTCGGTTGCCGCAATCTTTGCGTGGCGACTCTGGATCTTTCCTCGCTTTACGACACCTCTACAGCGAGAGCGAGCGGTACTCGTTGGTGAGGGTCCTGAGATACAAGAGCTTGCTCTGGAAGTGAACGGAAACAACCGATACCACATTGTGTTTCCGCTCGTTGTGTCGCCCGCAGAACTCCTTCAGGACTTTGATGGATTTGCACAACACTTGGTTCGTGAACAAATTACTACCATGGTCATTGATACGGATCAGGATAGCTTGCGCCCCTTGCTACCACGCCTGTATGAGTTGTCGTTTGTTGCGCCTGGGTACGGATTTCTTGATTTCTATCAGGTGTACGAAGAGATATTTGATCGTGTACCACTTTCGCTTCTTCAGTACGATTGGTTTTTGAAGAATGTGTCACTCCCTACATCTAACTTTTATGAGTTCACCAAACGAGTGGTTGATATTGCTGGTGCGGTTATCATGGGCATCGTTACCGCAGTGGCCATTCCGTTTGTGTACACTGCCATGCGGCTTGAGGGCCCGGGCCCACTCTTTATCACGCAGACACGTATAGGGCGGTATGGTACGCGCATGAAGGCATACAAGTTTCGTAGCATGACACACAACGATAAGGGAGTGTGGATTCAAGATGGACAGAACACGGTGACAAAAGTTGGCGCATTCTTGCGTCGTACCTCTCTTGATGAATTTCCACAGTTCATAAACGTATTAAAAGGAGAACTTTCATTGGTTGGGCCTCGTAACGATATTGAGGCATTGGGAGAGGCACTCGGAAAATCCATCTCCTACTACAACATTCGTTACGTCGTGAAGCCAGGGATTACCGGATGGGCGCAGATTAATCAGCGGTATGAGCAGGGGAACATTAGTCCGCAGTCAATTGAAGAAACGAAGACGCGTCTTGCGTATGACTTCTACTACATCAAGAAACGTTCCTTTGTGCTTGATGTGGTGATCGCACTCAAGACCGTGAAGCGTATGCTGTTTCGGGTGAGTACCTGGTAGTCTCTATATATGAAGCGCACGGTCTTTATTACGGGAGCAGCAGGCTATGTCGGCGGGATGCTCGTGGAGCGTATGTCAGAACGCGAGGACGTAGCCGTGGTTATTGGTCTTGATAAAGAACCGTTTCCGGAGAACTTAGCTGGCATCAAGAAGTTGGTATACATATGTGCCAACACCGCAGACGACACCTGGCAACAGGAAGTGGCAAGTTATGAACCTGATGTGGTTATTCATACGGCGTGGCATATCCGCGAGATATATGGAGACCGCAAAAAGAGTTGGAGCTGGAACATAGATGGATCAGATAATGTGTTTGATTTTGTATTTCGCACACCAAGCGTGGGGCGCTTTGTGCACTACTCAACGGTTGCTTCCTACGGTGCGTTCAAAGACAACACCCAGGAGCACCACTTCACGGAGGAAGAGCCATTTCGTAAGACTGATTATTTGTATGCTGAGGAGAAGCGTATTGCGGAAGAACACTTGCGCGAGAAGTATGCGCACCACGAGGGTCGTGTAGCGGTGTCTATTATTCGCCCTGCGGCGATCACGGGTCCGAGGGGCCGATTTGCACGCATTCGGTTCGGGCTCCAAGCAAGCCTTGCAGGATCACTCAAGGGTAGAGGATCATTTCTCTATGACCTTATTTCGCTTTGGGTGTCGTTTGTGCCGGTCACCAAACACTGGCTTCGCCAATATGTGCACGAGGACGACATCGCTGCTATTACCGAGCGCATTGCGCTTGGGGCGCATGTTGAAGGATACGAGGTCTTTAATGTCGCACCACCGGGGAGCGCGGTGCTTGGAACGGACATGGCGCGTGCGGTAGGGAAGCGCACCATACCGATAGCTCCATGGATGGCGCGCCTGGCGTTCTTTGTAATGTGGCACGTGTCTCGTGGGCACATTCCAACAGCCCCTGGCTCTTGGAAAGGATACTCGTATCCGATTGCGGTTGATGGAAGTAAGGTGGAGCGAGTGCTCGGGATTTCTTATAGCGCATCTAGTTACGACGCGTTTTACTACACCGACGGCAGGTACGAACACGTGGTTCCTGAACATATGCGTCGCTCGAAAAGATGCACTGTCATAGACGGTCGCAGTATTGCACGAGAAATACTAGAAGAGGTTAAAGAAAGGGCAGGTAACCACACTGCATCGTTTGCCGCATTTGTGGTGGGTCCTTCAGCAACAACACTCTCGTATTTGCGCATGAAGCGCGCACAAGCAGAACGGGCTGGTGTGCGCATGGAGTTTCATGAGCTACCTGAGGACGCCACAACGGAGGACGTCATTCGTGCAATTCAAAACGCAACAGAGAACGCCATTATTGTGCAGCTACCTCTTCCTCCACACATTGATACCGACCAGGTGCTCGCCAAGATCCCGGAAAGCAAAGATGCGGATGTGCTCTCACCGCTAACGCGCGCAAGCGTTTCTCTCATGCATCCGATCGCGGCTGCCATTGAGGAGATACTCGTGCGCACGAACACATCAGCAAAAGGGATGGATGCGGTGGTAGTGGGGCAGGGGTGGTTGGTGGGACAACCGGTTGCTGCGTGGCTTACCAAAGCGGGTGCTCGTGTTCGGGTTGTGACCAAAGAGTCAGGTGATCTTAAGGAAGCACTCGCAACTGCAGACATTGTGGTGTCAGGGGCGGGGAGTCCTGGTCTCATCACGCCCGATCTTATCAAGCCAGGAGCCGTGGTTATTGATGTGGGGACAAGTGAGCTTGGTGGATCTATTGCAGGGGATGTGGTGCCTGCTGTTACCCAAAAAGCTCGCGTCTATACTCCCGTTCCAGGAGGGGTGGGCCCCATTGCCGTCGCTTTCCTTATGAAGAATGTGGTGGATCTTGCAGAGAGGAAGGGGGAGTAGGAGCAGATTTGCGAAATTTCTATAAGGCCGTACACTAGCCTTCATGAACCGAGCGCTCGTGCGCATACTCCCTGCCGTTTTGGTACTTATTATCGCTGGCCTCTTGGGTTGGTTTGTGGCGACGACGAATGCGCCTGATAACAAGTATGCGGTTAAGCTTGGACTTGATTTGGCCGGCGGTACCGAACTTATTTACAAAGCGGATACTGCGAATATTACGAGCGACAAGAAGGGCGCACTCTCCTCACTCCGTGACATTATTGATCGTCGCGTGAATCTCTTTGGTGTTGCAGAACCAGTGGTACAGCTTGAGCAGGGAAGCTCTGTTGCGGGCGTTCCTGAGGACCGTCTATTGGTTGAGCTTCCGGGAGTGACCGATGTGAAGGCTGCCGTTGACGCACTTGGCGCCACTCCAGTTCTAGAGTTTAAACTCGGCACACTCTCTGCAGGCACCACAACTGAAATATTTACGGCAACGGAACTTACGGGTCGATACCTCAAGAACGCAGAACTACGCTTCTCTCAAGGAACGGGTTCAAGTGCGGCAAACGAGCCAATCGTACTCCTTAACTTTAACGAAGAAGGAGCGAAAGTATTTGAGAAAATAACGACCGAACACACGGGAGAGATTCTTGCGATCTTCCTTGATGGGGAAGCTATTTCTACACCCGTCATTCAGGAACCGATTCCTGGAGGTACCGCAACTATTACGGGACAGTTCACTGCCATTGAGGCACGTGACCTGGTGCAAAACCTTAACTTCGGTGCGCTTCCGGTGCCTATTGAACTTGTTTCAAGTGGCTCGGTTGGACCAACCCTTGGAACAGCTGCCCTTAACGCAGGACTTATCGCCGGCATCATTGGGTTTGCGCTCGTTGGCCTGTTTATGACGCTCTGGTACCGATTGCCAGGACTGGTAGCAACCGTGGCGCTGGTCATCTACGTGATTGCAAACATTGCGCTCATCAAGACCATTCCCGTTACCCTAACGGCGTCTGGTATTGCGGGACTCATACTCTCTATAGGTATGGCCGTTGACGCGAACGTGCTTATCTTTGAGCGTATGAAGGAGGAGCTTCGCAAGGGCGGCACGGTGCGCGAGGCGCTCACGATTGGCTTTAGTCGTGCGTGGCCTGCAATCCGAGATGGTCACCTCACGATGATCATTTCATCAGTTATTCTCTTCTGGCTTGGTACTTCTATCGTGCAGGGCTTCGCGCTCGTGTTCGGGTTCGGCGTTATCATTTCTCTTATCTCTGCAGTCTTTATTACGCGCATCTTCCTGCTCGCCATCCTTCCAGAAGACATGAAGGGATGGGGTCGCTATCTTCTTGGAGCAGGATTCAAACTTAAACCATAGACGTATGTTTATCATCAACCACCGTACATTCTTCTTCTGGCTCGCAGGCATCATTACTGCAGGGGCCATCGCGGCCATCGTCTTTTTCGGTCTCCCTCTCTCTATTGAATTTACCGGAGGGTCTCTTGTGGAGATAGCGTATACAACGGAGCGACCAAGTCTTGAATCAATGAAGGAGAAAATCCATCAGGCGGGCCTCGGGGAGGTGACGCTTCGTGAGAGCGGAGAGAATGGGGTGCTTATTAAAGCACCAACGCTGACTCCTGAAGAGCATGATCGTATGTTGATGGCGCTGTCTGGAGACGATGCGCATCAGTTTAGTGAGATGCGCTTCAACTCCATTGGACCATCGCTTGGAGACGAACTCGCCAAGAAAGCACTCTGGGCGCTTGGAGCAGTGATTCTCGCTATCGTGCTTTATATCGCGTGGGCATTTCGTCGTGTTGCGCGTCCGCTTACCTCATGGGTATATGGCGGGTCTGTGGTGCTCATCTTGATTCACGATGTGTTGGTTGCAGCTGGCTTCTATGCCGTCTGGGCGCACTTTACCGGAGCTCAAGTAGATTCACTTTTTGTCGTGGCTATTCTTGCCATTCTTGGGTACTCCGTGAACGACACCATCGTTATCTTTGACCGTGTGCGCGAGAACCTTCGCATGAACGATGAGAAGAATGTTGCAGAGGATTTTGATAAAGTTGTAGGTCGCTCAGTTATGGAAACTATGTCGCGTTCCATCAACACTTCACTCACTGTTGCGCTCTCCCTCATCGCGCTCCTTATTGTCGGAAGCCCCGCAACCTTTAACTTCGCACTCGTGCTATTGGTTGGGGTGATAGTGGGAACGTACTCTTCGGTACTTGTGGCTGCGCCACTACTCGTTCCGTTTGCAAGAATCTTTGCAAGAAAGTCCTAGTCTATGATTATCGGCCTCACCGGATCGTTTGGTGCAGGGAAGGGAACGGTGGTGGAGTATTTCGTAGAAACCAAAGGCTTCATCCACTATTCTGCCAGTGGTTTTATAACAGAAGAAATTGAACGACGAGGGATGCCTGTAAATCGTGATTCCATGATTGAGGTATCAAACGATCTTCGTCAGAAGAACGGCCCTTCCTACATTATTGATGCACTGTATGAACGCGCACAAGCCAAGGGAGGTGACGCAATTATTGAAAGCTTGCGCGCAGTTGCTGAAGCACGTCGTATAAAAGTACTTGGCGGTGTTGTTATTGGAGTAGACGCTGATCCGCGCCTTCGCTATGACCGGGCTTTTGCACGAGGAAGTGCAAAAGACAATGTTTCTTTTGACGCGTGGTTATTGCAGGAACAGCGGGAGATGAATCCAAACGACCCCACCAAGCAGGATATTTTTGGCGCACTCAAGGAATCTGATTTTATTATTACGAACAATGGATCGCGCGAGGAGCTGAACGCGCAGATTGAGGAGGTATTAGCAAATATAGCTGCATAGCTATGGCACACATACACGACAAAATAGACTGGACCGTTGATATATTTGTTGTGAATGATGGAGCTGTGCTATTACGAAAGCATGACAAGTATAAGATGTGGCTTGCGCCAGGCGGGCACATTGAACTTGACGAAGAACCAACCACCGCTGCACTGCGCGAAGCTAAGGAGGAAACAGGGCTTGATGTTACGCTCATTGGTTCACCCGCTCGTATTAGTGAAGGGGATGGATACAAAGAACTCCTTCCTCCAGCATTTCTCAACATGCACCCAATAAACGAGACGCACTCGCATATTTCGTTTGTGTATTTCGCTCGTTCAGATTCCCGTGACGTGTCTCAAGGAGAAGAAGAGGTGAGTGACGAGATGCGTTGGTTTACGAAAGAAGAACTTAGCGACCCACAGTATGCAATCAAGGAAACTATTCAGCACTACGCGCGAACAGCACTTGAGGCTTGCTAACCAATAGTCGTTCCTGCAAACGCCTTTCCATTCAAATAGTTTTCAAACTCAGCAAGGTTAGTTCCATTTATGATCGCCACCTCAAGTTTAAGAGACTCAGCTTCGCGTGCTGCTACCGGGTCAAAAGGAGCAGAAAGGCCTGGATCCCATTCAGCAGGGATAAGCGCACGGAATGCATCCCATTCAATAGTTTCAATCTTCTGTGCATCGTCAAACTTCCTTGGATCTTTGTCGTATACGTAATCAATATTAGAAAGGTTCACCAGCTTTTTGGCACCCAACTTCTTCGCCGCAAGCACGGCGCAGTAGTCGGTAGACCAGCCCGGCTTCCATCCGGCTCCAATGATGATAGAGGAACGCGCGGACACGTGACGGGTTGGGTTTTTTACAATACGAGCCTGAGCTTCTTCGGTGAAGAGGGTACGCAAAAGATGAGCGTTCTGCCGGGTTGCATGTATACCAAGCCAATCAAGATCTTCACGCGAAAGATCTCCACGTACGGCTTCAGCAGCTTCTTGATAGCGACGAGCAGTTTTACCGCCGCCGGTGATGATGTAGAAGGAGAGACCCTCGGAAACTTTACGGAGAATGAGATCACGAAACTTGCTTAAGAAAACACTGTCGATACCATCGGGAACGATCAAAGATCCTCCAACGGACACAACAACGTACTCACGCTTTTTGGGGCGGAACATAGGCAAGGGTGACGGCTCGTTACATCATACGCTGTAGAGGGAGAGGCGCAACTTGAATTACGGAGAAAGTGTTTCAAAGCAGTTATCTTCTTCTGTTGGTAGAAGAAGATAACGCACAGGTCTACCTAAGGCACATAATCTTGAGCGGCTTTTGCCGCCCGATCGTACCCGACTCCGGTCCGCCCAAGACGTGAAGGTCCATCCTCAAGGCGGGCCTTCATCTAAGCCGTATTTAAGGGGCCATCCCCACGCTTGACGCCCCTCACACGTTCCTATACTATGCATCTACTGCCCCCAAAAGGGGCGGGCATTTGTTTGCTCTTCGACAATTACATAGTTCGAT